>CAZYBY010000196.1:0-4830 GCA_964645385.1 uncultured Sphingobacterium sp. | reverse complement strand
ATTCCACCATTCTCAACATTGATAGATTTACTACAAAATTTTTTGGTAGCTCGCCCATAATTAAATACTTTATTATTAGAAATGATGTTTCCTGTTGATACAGCTTCTAATGTTCTAAATGCATTTTTAATTTCTCTACGCAACCAGGCAGCATTTTCGCTTGTAATTGTAATATGAGATTCGTTGTAATTAGGTGCATAGTATGCATCGAAAGGAGTTCTACCATTACAAACGATATTTTCATGATTAACTTCTAGCTTGTAGTTTACAAACTCATCAGGGAATTTTATATCTAAAGAACTGCTTGTAGGAATAAAATTATGATTATCATGAATTACATTAAACATGCTATTGCTTTGCCCAGACTTCAGTCCAGTTAATATTTCCTGTGTATTAAAATACCCTCCTGGAGCATCATCAATATTAATCGGATAAGGAGTATTCGGAACAACAGATGCATATTTTGTAAGTCTTCTAGGATGTGTGATGTCTTTTGGATTTACAGCCATGTAATATCCAACTTTCGACGTTCCCTTGTTTGGAGAAGAGTATACCTGCGCCTCAGCTACGAGAAAACCATACTTGTGTTTTTCCATGGAAAATAATTTCCCATTTACGTCTTGCAAATCAGCGATGCCGCTACCATTGATTAGTGCGATTTTCCTTGGAATTACGGGATATCCATTACCATTTAAAACTCCATTTACGGAACAATTCTCTATAAATATTTTTCTGTAATGATTGTATTTCGGACCAATATTGTTTTCAGAATAATGATGAATTAACATCTGCTTAGATGCAGGAGTATTGATTTGATTTAAACCATCCAATGCACTAGCGTCACCTACCACTTCTCCAAAAAAGTAAAGGAAGTTTTGATCTCCGATAGGTATGTTGGCACCTTGATGAGGGGAGTCGAATGATATGTATAAGCTAGTATTATGATTAATATTCTCTTTCTCCATTTTAGCCAAAGCATACTTCACAACTAATCCACCCATGCTTGGACCAATTACCACTATTTTATCATTAGTTCTATTATTTATAAATTGAATTATTTGAATAACTGCTAATGCATTCCTCTCTATAAAATCTGCACCTTGTCTAAAATTGCAGATTATTATATCATGACCTGCATCTAATAATGAATCAGCAAATTTGTAAGGAGCCTCATTCATTTTATCAAAAATGTTTCCGACTTTTCTTGAATCAGAAGGATCAAAACCATCGACAATAAGAATCGGCTTATGCAGTTCTTCATGATTGCTTAAGAAGCAATTTTTCCTGTAAACTCCGTAGTCATAATAAGCAGGATATGTTAGTCTTTTATAATCGTAATATGTAGCGATGGTTTTAACATTAGTTTCACCAAAACATGGTGGTTTTCCAGAGCTAACAACATTCACAACTGCGTCGTGTTGTATAAGAGTTCCATTATCAAATAATACACTATAGGTATATGTCTTTAATCCTAATGTTGTGAAAAGAATGTTTGCAGAATCACCTGCTCTTAATTCCACAATGCCTTGATCAGAATGAAAGTCAATTGTTATTTTGTTAACTTTTTGATTTGTGTTCGTAAAATAAAATGCATTATCGAATATCAACTTCGTGTACCCTGTATATAAGTAATCGCTTAAAATTGACAATACACTAACAGAGTCGCGTAAAAATGGCGACCTTGGTTTTGAAAAATCTCTTGTTAGCAAATTGTTTATCATTTTTATTCTTCCATCATGAATAGCGTTGCTATCTATATATTCAAATTGATAATTAATTACTCCAATTGGTATTTTGTTCGTCTTAATTTTATAATCATTAGTGTTGTATAACAAGTTTTCAAAGTTTGTAGTTAACGAATTGTTATAATTAGCTAAATACATTTCCAAATAAACTTGCTTCCAATTCTTGTAATCTTTAGGTATACTTTCTCTTTCTGCTTCTGTGAATTGTTGTTTGTTTAATTTTGCAATCCCATAAACTCTGTCGTACAATACACTTGTTTGCATTTCAGTTTTTATTAAATTTTTACTGTACAAATCGTACCATTGTACATACGTAGTATCTTCGGCTTTTACAAATACTACTAAACATTGAAATAGTAAAAAAAGATTTACATTCCAACTCCACTTTTCTAATCTTCCCATAATGTAAATGTTTAAATGAAACCATAAATTATTTATATCGAATAATCTATTTGTTCAATTTGCGTATTAGGAAAATAAAAAAATGTTGTAGCTAAATCCCGAAAATTATTGTTCTAAAACTCCTTCTCACAAATATCTTACCCGACATTTGTAAATGTAAAATGCATAGCATTCATATCCAACCTCTATTAGGAATAAGAGATTAGTGATTATAAATCTGAAGTTTAAATCTTAAGATGCTAGTAATTACTAGTTGTTCAAGGCATCTGAAATTGTTTCGAGTTTCATTCCTCGAGAGCCTTTCACTAAAATTGTTGAATTGCTAGGTTTCGTGTTTGATAAAAATTCTTTCGCTTCTTCGGTGGTGTTGAAGAAATCAAATTCATATTTTTTGCATGCATGAAAATCTTTCCCAACAAAAATTACATTCGTAAATTTCAATTGATGAACTAATTCAATCATGGCTAAATGTTCGCGCATACTCTCGTCACCCATCTCGAACATATCACCTAATATCAATAATTTATTTTCAGCATTTACTTTTGAAAAATTCATAACGGCAGCCGACATACTACTTGGGTTCGCATTATATGCATCCATAATTACATTGTTGCTTCCCATTTTTACAGCTTGCGACCTATTATTGCTTGGTTCATAAGATTCAATGCCTGCAATCATTTCGGATAATGATACTTCAAAATAATTTCCGATGCATAAGGCTGCTAAAACATTATTCAAATTGTAATCGCCTACCAATTTAGTTTCAATACGACTAAATTCTGTATCGCCTTTCAGTTTTATTTCTAAAGTTAAAAATGGGTCGGATGAAATAATTCTTCCAGTAACTCTAGCATTTGCATGTGAACCAAAATACTCTTTACGCTCAACTTCTCTACTCATCTCCATCAAATTAATATCGTCGGCATTTATAAATGCTAGTCCATTGTTATTTCTGATGTGGTCGTAAAGTTCTTTCTTTGTTTTTTTAACACCTTCGAATCCTCCCATGCCTTCTAAATGTGCCTTACCAACATTACAAATTAAACCGTAATTCGGATTCGCGATATTACATAAGAACTCGATTTCTAATTGATGATTAGCACCCATCTCGATGATAGCCATTTCAATATCATCTGTAATACTTAATAGGGTTAAAGGAACACCGATATGATTGTTTAAATTTCCTTTAGTGGCAAGTGTTTTATATTTTCTACTTAACACAGCATTCAACAATTCCTTTGAAGTTGTTTTGCCATTAGAGCCAGTAATTCCGATAAATGGTATTTTTAATTTTGAACGATGATAGTTTGCTAAATCTTGCAATGCTTTTAAAACATCATTCACTAAAATACATCTGTCGTTTAGCTTATATTCTTTTTCATCAACAACAACATATGCAGCTCCTAATTCAAGTGCTTTCTGTGCAAAAGTATTTCCATTAAAATTAGCTCCTTTCAAAGCAAAGAAAATCGAATCTTTTGCAATATTTCTTGTATCTGTTGAAATAACAGGGTGCTGTTTATAGATGTTGTATAATTCCATATATTGAAAATGGTAACTCGTAGCTGGTAATTAGTAGCTGGTACAAATTAAAAAAAATAAATTGAATTGAAAATATCTTAAAAAGCTAAAGGGAAGAATGCCTAAACAAACTTCCCTTTAAATTCTATCATACCAATTACCAGATACTAGTTACTAGTTACCAGTTATTGTCCGATTTTCTTCTTATTCTGATTTCTTTCTGCTTCAGTTAAGTAGATCTTACGCAAACGCATAGAAACTGGAGTTACCTCTACGTATTCATCAGCTTGAATATATTCCATTGCTTCTTCTAATGAGAATTTAATTGCTGGTGCTATACGAGTTGCATCATCCTTACTTGTGGTACGGAAGTTTGTTAATTGTTTACCTTCTGTAATATTCACAGTCATGTCAGTTTCTCTACTGTTTTCACCTATGATCATTCCTTGGTAAACTTCTTCACCTGGATTCACAAAGAATCTTCCTCTATCTTGTAATTTATCAATACGATAAGCTGTAGCACTTCCTTTGTCCATAGAAATTAAAACCCCACTCATACGTTGTGGAATATCACCTTTCCAAGGCTCGTAAGCTTTGAAACGGTGAGCCATAATAGCTTCTCCAGCTGTAGCTGTTAGCACGTTATTTCTTAATCCTATGATACCTCTCGCTGGAATTTCGAATTCTAAATGTTGAAGATCACCTTTTGGTTCCATCACTAACAAATCACCTTTACGTTGAGTTACTAACTCAATTACTTTACCAGAGACTTCTGCAGGCACGTCAACTATTAATGTTTCGATTGGCTCACATTTAACACCATCAATCTCTTTGATGATAACTTGTGGTTGTCCAACTTGTAATTCGTAACCTTCTCTTCTCATCGTTTCAATTAAAACTGATAAGTGAAGAATACCTCTTCCATAAACTAAGTATGCATCTGGAGAACCTGATTCTTCAACACGAAGTGCTAAGTTTTTCTCCATCTCTTTCATTAAACGATCACGTAAATGACGAGAAGTAACGAACTTACCTTCTTTGCCGAAGAACGGTGAATTGTTGATTGTAAACAACATGTTCATCGTAGGTTCATCTATTTTGATAACTGCTAATTGTTCTGGATTTTCGAAATCTGCAATTGTATCACCAATATCAAAACCAT
>CAZYBY010000195.1:0-1654 GCA_964645385.1 uncultured Sphingobacterium sp. | reverse complement strand
GATTTTTCCTCTACCCCAAATATTGTTAGGAATTGCAGAGCCAGTTCCTGTAAATGAATCAGTAATTGATGTATTTTGTAAAATTGTTTTAATCTGTGCTACAGTTAAATTTGGATTAGCCTGTAACCATAAAGCAATTATTCCAGTTACCATTGGTGCTGACATAGAAGTACCTTGCATTGCTGCAAAATACCAATTATTTACATTATCTGTTAACCCAGAAACCGTTTCGACACTTGTTGTAGTATAGCCAGAATCAAATCTACTTACAGAAGAAACTATTACATTTCCTGGAGCTGTAATATCTGGTTTAAATCTACCATCTACTGTTGGTCCTTTACTTGAAAATGTAGCAATACTACCAAGCGAACCAGGAAAAACTAGAGAAGGAGAATTGCCTAAAAAATTTGTATATGAATTTTTCGAAGTATATGCCCCAACACTAATAATTGAATTTCCTGTTCCTCCAATTTCCCCTACTGTAATATCTGTATTGCCATTTGTTGCACTAGTATTGATATTAAGTTCTGATAAATCTGTAAAAATTCCTTTCCCATCCCCAAAATTCCAAGCATTTACAACTCCATTACTACTTCTTACTTCTAGCAAAACATATCTTAAAGCATCATCTTGAAGACTATTATTAATAATAATTGTTGCATGGGGTTTCATATTGTTAGGATTTGAATTTTCAGTCGCAATAATAACTGAACAACCGTCAGGAGATGAAGATGTATCGTTATCATAAATTGTACCTTGATATACAGATGAATTGGTTTGTGTATTTATATAAGGTGTAAAAGATTCAAATTGATTTGTAACAACATTATAAATATTTACTGCAACATCAAAAACTTTTCCTGCTTCTCCCCATATATCTATATTTGTTAATCCGTTAGCATAGTTAACTTGACTATTTGGAAAAACTGTAAAACTGAACAAACTATTTCCAGTAGATAATGTTTTATTTATATGTATTTTTTTACTCCCTTCATTTCCTGCTGCACCAACTAATATTTTCCCAGGTCCTGTAATATTTGAACATGCACTATCAAAAAGTGATGTTCCATCATGAGGACCTTCATGTCCGCCAATTGAGATATTGATAACTGCTGGTTTATTTTGTGAAGTAGCTTGCTGAAATATATTTTCTATACCGTTAAAAATACCCGTATTTGTCATATTTGTTGATACTAAAACAATTTCTGAATCATACGCAACACCTTTATAAATGCTATTTGAAGTACCACCATTTCCTGCTGCAATTCCAGCCACATGTGTACCGTGGCTTTCATTAATTATATCTCTCATCCTGTTTAAAATTACAGAAGAACCAACATATTCTGTACCATAAGGCATTGGAGCGGTTGTAACTCCGCTTTGTTCCCAAACTTTTGAAATCCTCGTAAGTTGTGAATTATTAAGGTTTCTAAATGTTGGATGTGTATAATCAAACCCATCATCTATGACGCCTACTATAACCCCATTGCCTGTATAAGCTTGAGGTAGTCCTGTCCCTGTATGAACCTGATTAACATTTGTCAATGCTCTTGCGCTATCCATTGTTGAATAGACTTTTTCTGCTATTTCTACAGTTACAATTCCTTCTACTTCAAACAAACTTTCAAGATTATTAATAGGAATTAGAGCTGTA
>CAZYBY010000194.1:0-2206 GCA_964645385.1 uncultured Sphingobacterium sp. | reverse complement strand
ATTCCCACCCTTCTGCAAACCATAAATAATTTCAGCATGGGTAATCTGTGAAATGAAAACATCATCGGGATTAATCATCATTAATTTATTTTTTAGCTTATTACTGGCAACACCTTTTAAAATATAGCCCACAATATTGGTATCAAGTAGATATTCCATTAAAAAAGATCTCTTTCAAATGGCATATCTTGCTCACGATCAGCCATTAGGGTTTCAAAACCCAACACATCACTATTTTCATTAAAAAACTCTGTCCATGTACGAGGTTTTTCAGAAAGAATAACCTCTCCTTTTGTATTTCTTCTGACATAAACAACTTTGCTTTCAAAGCGAAATTGTTTTGGTAGTCGTACCGCTTGGCTTTGCCCATTCATAAAGATTTTTGCAATATGATTCATGATACACCCTCCCTTTTTAATATACTAAATAGTATATATTAAATAGAGATCGGTGCAATCATAATGTCAAATCTTGATAAATATTATTGGCAAGAACTGTCAAAACCGATCATAAAAAAGTCGACTTGTTTCCAAGCCGGCTTTTCGACATCGTCGAGCACATTCTTTATATCATAAGTTTTTGATTTTTATAAGTTTCAATGTATGCACTTCGTATAACGCCCATTATGTTAAATACTATAGAATGGAGCTGTTTTTAATTTTAGATTAGGGTTAATAATTTGGATTAAGGCTATTTACACAGTTAGAGAATTCAATTTCTTGCATGTCTTTTTTTGTATGATAAATCTCTGCTTTACGTGTGCAATAAACAATAATTTTAACTTCTGGAGATGCATCTCCTTCATCAAGTACTTTACGAACATGTTCTAATTCATCTTCTTTTGAGATTTGTTTAACTGGTTCTTTTTCAAGAATAGGTTTCTTCATTTGTGCTACGGAAGATCCTTTAGATTTCTTATCATCTGCATATGCACAGACTTTAAAATTACTTCCAATCCAACATCCTTTTGAACGTTTTGCCTGTCCCCATTCATGTATTGAGCCCTCATTATTAGAACCAAAAACGCTTCCAATTTTTGACTCGCTAACTTCAACAGAAACCTCTTGAACATGACCGATAAGACTTTGGTTTATATCAAAACCTGTAATAGAAAAAGAACCACCTCCAGAACTTTCAAAGTTACAAGCGCCATCATAAATGGATTTACCAGCTAGCTCTATTTGGCAATTAGCAGGCTTAGATGATAAGAAACGTTGAGGAGTTTGTTCAATAGTTGTTAATGGTTCAGTAGCAATGCTAGAGGCTTCTTCTAAGATATTGATATCATTTCCTATATTTTCGTCATTAGAATTGAATTCTTGAGCTAACTCTACCAAAGCATTTTTAATAACTTGCTGTTTCCTATATTCATTATAAAAATAAAATATACCCCCTATTAGAATGCTTGATAGCAAAAAGATAATTATAAGTTTAAGAGATTTATTGTTCATAAAGAGTACTTAAAAGATGATTTAGATATATTCTAATATATTGATATATAAAATAATAACTTAATACTTTTTAGTTAGATATTTTATTTTGGCACTTTATTAATAAATTTTATAGGACACTTTAATTCGGTTGTAACATCCACGCTAAGTATAACGGCCATTATGTTGAATAAAAGAACTACACAAAACTATTTAAATTTAATTGTTTGATTTTTATTGTAAAATAAAAATATTTTTATGAATTTTGTTTCAAATCTGAAAATATATTACTTAACTAGGGAAATAAGTGTGAAATATTTATTAATCTTAATTGCTTTCGTTAGCGCAACGTCTACTTATGCTAAGACAGATTGGTGGGAAGTCGGAGCTATAGTTTTGGGTGGGGCTATTGCTGTTGCTAGTACAAGTAAAAACCCAAATGCACGAGAAGTTGGTCAGGCTGCTGAAGTCATTGTAGGGTCTGCTAATGATGGTCAAAGCCTTAAAAAACATATATTACCATCACAGTATGAAGCGAACCCTACAGCATATGCTGAATGGATAAAAGTAGGTCGTAGTCGTAATTTATTAATGCCAGAAATGGATGATGGTCTGTGTATCTATCGTATGAATGCTGGATTGATTGAATTAAACGCTAGTCGTTTTGATGAGTGTCCAAAATATGTTGCTGTGCATCCAAACAACTACTATTAAATATCTCTAAAATTAACATAATACACCTTATACGAAATACGTTATAATTCCACTTAGAAATC
>CAZYBY010000193.1:0-13252 GCA_964645385.1 uncultured Sphingobacterium sp. | reverse complement strand
AAGGTGGATATGTGAAAGGAGTTTCAGACGATTTCTTAAAGCGTCAACAAGAACTAGTTGCTAAGCACGTAAAAGAAGCAGACATCGTTATTACTACTGCATTAATACCAGGAAGAAAAGCTCCAGTATTAGTTACAGAAGAAATGGTGAAGAGCATGCGCTTCGGTTCTGTAATTTTAGACATGGCTGTAGAGTCGGGCGGTAACGTTGTAGGTAGTGAAGTAAATAAAACTATTGTGAAAGACGGAGTAACCATTATTGGCGAAAGTAATATTCCAAGTTTGTTACCAATGAATGCTTCCGATTTATATGCAAAAAATATTCAAACCTTATTAGTTCATCTTTCTACAAAAGACGAATTCAAATGGGAGATGGAAGAAGAAATTACAAAAGGTTCTTTAATTGTTCATCAAGGAAAAGCGGTACACCCAAGTGTACTTAACAACTAATCATATTAAAAAAAATTATCATGGATCAAGTTTTCGATTTTATAATTGCCAATAGAGAAATATTTTACTTCATTATCCTTTCTGTATTTGTTGGGGTAGAAGTTATTGGTGGTGTGCCATCGGTATTGCATACTCCACTTATGTCGGGTGCCAATGCGATTCACGGTGTTGTTATTGTTGGAGCAATCATTGTGATGCTCGATACAGATCCAAGTAACATCTTAGGATTAATTTTAGGATTCTTAGCTGTAATACTTGGTACACTTAACGTAGTGGGTGGTTTCGTAGTAACCGACCGTATGTTGGAAATGTTTAAGAAAAAATAAAAAATAGATGTCAGACATTAGATTTTAGACATTAGAATTTAATGCTTAGCTATTAGGAATTAAAATTTATAATCACTGTAAAATGAACAACGGTTTAGGATTATTAGAAATATCATATTTGATCGGATCGGTCACTTTTATTTTGGGCTTAAAGATGATGGGTAATCCAAAGTCGGCTCGTAAAGGAAATTTAATTGCTGCATTCGGTATGGTGGTTGCAATTCTTGCAACTATCTTCTTATATAACAAAGTAACAGAAGAAGGTGTAGTGCTTACTTCTCGTGAAGGATTTAAAATGGCATTAATTTTTGGTGGTATTGCCATTGGTACTGTTATCGGTTGGTTAACAGCTAAGCGAGTACAAATGACAAAAATGCCAGAACTTGTTTCTATGTTCAACGGTATGGGTGGGGCTTGTGCTGCTTTAATCGGATTGACAGAATACGAACACAATGTTGGACATGTTGGCTCACTATCTTTCATTGTTGCAGGTTTAATTATTGGTAGCGTTTCTTTCTCTGGAAGTATTATCGCTTATTTAAAATTGAACGGCGCAATGAGCAAGCCAATTCGTTTGCCTCAATACAATATCATCAACACGATCGTATTAATTGCACTTGCAATTTTCGGTATTTGGATGGTAGCATCTGGAGTAGATAGCTTAACTATTCTTTATGTTTTGTTTGCTGCTTCATTAATCTACGGGGTGTTATTTGTAATTCCAATTGGTGGTGCAGATATGCCAGTTGTAATTTCATTGTTAAACTCTTTCACTGGTTTAGCAGCAGCTTTCGGTGGTTTCTTATACGACAATAAAGTAATGTTAACAGGTGGTATCCTTGTAGGCTCTGCTGGTACATTATTAACCATTGTTATGTGTAACGCAATGAACCGTTCGTTATTCAGCGTAATCTTTGGTGCTTTCGGTGCATCAGCATCTGCAGGAGCTGCAGAAGATCCTAAAGGTTCTATTAAAGATGTTTCTTGTTCAGACTTAGCAGTATTGATGAACTACTCTAAGAAAGTAGTTATTGTTCCAGGTTACGGTTTAGCAGTTGCTCAAGCTCAACATATTATTCACGAATTAGAATTACTGTTAGAAGATAGAGGTGTTGAAGTGAAATATGCAATTCACCCTGTTGCTGGTCGTATGCCAGGACATATGAACGTATTACTTGCCGAATCAAATGTTGATTATGGTAAGTTAATAGAGATGGAAGAAATTAATTCTGAATTCGAACAAACAGATGTGGTTTTAGTAGTTGGTGCCAACGACGTTGTTAACCCTGCCGCTAAATCAGACCCTTCTTCTCCAATTTACGGAATGCCGATTTTAGAAGTTGATAAAGCAAAGCATATTATCGTTAATAAACGTTCTATGAGTGCTGGTTATGCTGGTATCGACAACTTATTATTCTACGATCCAAAAACTTCAATGTTCTTTGGTGATGCTAAAAAAGCATTGACTGAATTGGTTGCCGAGTTGAAAACTATGTAAACAATTATGAATTATGAAATTATGAATTATAATATATATAGATTTATGTATCATAATTCATAATTCATAATTCATAATTTAATATGATGAAAGCACTACTGTTTATACTATCTCTCCTTTTAGTTGCCTCCACAGTTTCTGCTCAAACAAACCGCCCTTTTTTCTCCGATACTCTTCGTACTGTTACCATTGATTCAGCATTAACGGTTACTGCTAAGCGTGGCTTAAGTATGAACGATTTTGTAGAAGTGATGATTAACGATACCGCTTTCTACCAAGCCTTTCGCGACCTTCGTAAGTATTCTTTCGTAGCTAGTAATACCATTAAAACATATAACGAAGACAATAAAATTTCAGCGAAAATAATTCGAAAAATTTCTCACGATAATTCTACTCGTAATTACAAACAAACCGCCTTACTTAAAGTAGATAGCGGAAAAGTATTTAAACGCAATGGCGATTTCGATTTGTATACCGTGAAAATGTTCTCTTATATTTTTATGAATGATCGAAACACCGATTTTACTGAAGCGAAAAAAGTTGCTGGTACAGAATCCGATGAAGAAGGATATAAGCAAAAATTAAAGACGCTTATTTTCACTCCCGGCAAACCTATTAAAGGGATTCCTCTGATTAGTGATAAAACTGCCATTTTTGGTCCAGAGCTTAGTAAATATTACAACTTTAGCTTTTATCATGCTACTTATCAGGATAGCATTCCGGTTTATTATTTCAAGTGTAAAACAAAAGATGGCTTATCGTGGTGGAAAGAGGGTGATACCATGATTAAAGAGCTAACTACTATTTTTGATGCTCGTACTTTAACTATTTTAGGGCGTTATATTGATATGCGATATAGTTCAGTTCCATTCGATTTCAATGTAAAAATGAATATTGAATTAAGTTATGTAAGCGAGGATAAGCTCGTGCCAACTCATATTTCTTACGATGGCGATTGGGATATACCTTTTAAGAAAAAGGAAATATGTACATTTGATATTTATCATACGGCCTTTAAGCCAGGATATAGTATAGCAAAATGATTCACAAAGAAAGCATAGATCGTATTTTAGATGCCGCTCAAATTGAGGAGGTAGTTGGCGATTTTGTGAATTTGAAAAAAAGGGGCACTAGTCTCTTAGGTCTTTGCCCTTTTCATAACGAAAAAACTCCATCTTTTAATGTTCACGCTGCCAAAGGCATTTACAAGTGCTTTGGTTGTGGTAAGGCTGGGAATTCGGTAAACTTCATAATGGAGCACGAGAAATTATCGTACCCAGAAGCTTTACGTTACTTAGCGAAGAAATATAACATTGAAATTGTAGAAGATGAAATTTCTACAGATGAAGATAAAGAAGCCGCTCATAAAAGAGAGAGCTTAATGTTGGTTTCGGATTGGGCGAAAAAAGTTTTCGTAGAAAACCTTTGGGAAAATGAAATGGGTCAAGCCATCGGCTTAAGCTATTTTAAAGAAAGAGGATTCCGTGAAGATATCATCAAAAAGTTTGAACTGGGTTATAGCTTAAGCGAATGGAGCACACTTACCGATCGTGCAGAAAAAGAAGGTTATCAGAAAGCCTTTTTACTCGAAACAGGTTTAAGTATTTTCAATGAAAATAAGAATAGCGTTTACGATAGATTTCGTAATCGTGTGATGTTCCCAATACATAGTGTTTCTGGTCGAGTAATTGCCTTCGGCGGAAGAATTTTAAAAACAGAACCGAATAGTCCGAAGTATGTAAACTCTCCAGAAAGTGAAATTTACCACAAGAGTAATATTCTTTATGGATTATACTTTGCTAAAAAATCGATTCGCGATTTAGATAATTGTTTTTTAGTTGAAGGATATACAGATGTCGTTTCTCTACATCAATCGGGCATCGAAAACGTAGTTGCCTCTTCAGGTACATCTCTTACGGTTGAGCAAATAAAATTAATTGCACGTTTCAGTAAAAATGTAACAATTCTTTACGATGGCGACCCTGCAGGAATCAAAGCTTCCTTACGTGGTATCGATATGATTTTGGAAGAAGGACTAAATGTGAAAGTTGTTCTTTTCCCAGATGGTCATGATCCTGATTCTTATGTACGTGAAGTAGGTAGTACGAAGTTTACGGAGTATGTAGATTCAGCGAAAAAAGATTTCATCGTTTTCAAAACAGATCTTTTATTAAAGGACATTAAAAACGATCCTATTAAAAAAGCGGAATTGATTAAAGATATTCTTGAGAGTATCGCAAAAATTCCAGATCAAATTAAGGCATCATTATTTGTAAAAGAATGTAGCGCTTTATTAGAGATGGAAGAAAGAATTCTACTTTCTGAACTAAATAAAATCAAGGTTAAAAAAATTAAAAAAGAAAATAACCAAGAAGATTTAGTTGTACTTACTCCCGAAGATGAAATTTTACATCATCAACCTAAAGCAGATCATAATAATTTAAATCAAGAGAAAGAGATCATTCGCATTCTAATGCAATACGCGAATAGAGATTATGTTGATACTGATCATAACATCGACACAACTGTTGCACAACATATTTTATCAGAAATAGAACAGGCTAGTATTACATTTTTCAACGAACCATACATCAGCATTTTAGATTTATTTAAAAAAGCGATTGATTCTAATTTTATTCCCGATGAAAAATTCTTTACTCAACATCCTGATGCAAACATTAGTAGCACTGCCGCTGAATTGCTAAGCACACAATACGTTTTGAGCGATAAATGGAAAGAATTTGATATTCATATTCCGAAGGAAGAAATGATTCTGAAAAAAGTTGTTGATAATGCAATGGCTCATTTAACATTGAAAAAAATGATGTCGGTGTTAATGGAAATTCAAAATCAATTGAAAGAAGTTTCTGATGAAGAGATGCAATCGGAGCTAATCAAATTATATCAGCAAACAAAAAGTCAGGTTTCTTATTTAGAAAAGAAATTAGGTGTAGTCATTATGAAGTAGGCTATTCTACACACCAGGTGAGCATGTATTCTCCAAGCTTTAAATATTCTATTTTATATTCTTGATTAAAATTTGGCAAAGAAATTCTAGCCTTTACGACGCCATTTTCTTTGTAAATAAATTCATCAATTTGTATACCATCTATAAAAGGCAAATTGCCTTTTCCATAAAGTTTGAAAAGAGTTTCTTTAACTCCCCAACAAACATATAAATGTTCAATTCGATTCAGCGAGCTTATCGATGACAATTCTTTTTCAGATAGAAATCGTTTTGAAATGCGTTCAATTTTATCCGACATTTTTTCGATATCCACACCAACTGCTTTCTCTTTATAAATAATTACTGCAGCATAATCGTTGGAATGAGAAATGGAAATTTCGTAAGGGAAATTAACTAAGTAAGGTTTGTTATTTCCATCCAATTGGCAGTCGATATATTCGGTGGTGTTTAATAAAGTGCGGAGTAGAACTCTGCTTCCAAGCCAATGCATGTTTCGCTTATTTGACTGTAGGGAATCGTAAAATGCCTTTTCCGCAGTATTTAATTGGAGTTTCTGGTAAAGCGCTTCAGCAGGCTCTGTAATATGCCAAACCGCAAGCTCGCCATTTTTTCCAAGTTGTTTATTCCAAATGATAGGCATTTTAGTATAAATGATTATTTTAGTCAAAAGTAATTAATCAAACGATGATTTTATCCGACCAACGCATTTTACAGGAAATTGAAAAAGGAAACATTGTAATAGAGCCCTTTAAAAAAGAGTGCTTAGGCACTAATTCTTATGATGTTCATTTAGGGAAATACTTAGCGGTTTACAAAGACCGAGTGTTGGATGCTAAAAAGCATAATGAAATTGAGCATTTCGAAATTCCAGCAGAAGGCTTCGTATTACAGCCGAATACCCTCTATTTAGGGGTAACCTTAGAATATACTGAAACGCATGCACACGTGCCGTTCCTAGAAGGTAAATCGAGTACAGGAAGATTGGGTATCGATATCCATGCTACAGCTGGTAAAGGCGATGTTGGTTTTTGTAATACTTGGACTTTAGAAATTTCTTGCGCGCAACCTGTGCGTATATATGCAGGAATGCCTATTGGGCAGTTGATCTATTTTGTGGTTGAAGGAGATATTGATACAATGTACAATACCAAAGGCAACGCAAAATACAACGGCAAAACAGTGAAACCTGTGGAGAGTATGATGTTTAAGAATTCATTTTAATAAATAATAGTCGTTGGTCCATAGTCATTAGTCATTAGTCATTTGTCCTTAGCAATTAGGGGAACTACATAATTTATTTTTTATTGACCAATGACCAACGACTAATGACCAACGACATATATAAATTATGAAAAGATTAATAACCCTAGTTCTCATCGTATCTGGTATAAGCGCAAGCGCTCAAATCGGTGTGTACGATGGTAAGCCTCGTTATTCAATATTAACAACTAGAGATGGTGTTACTATTGGAAATATTGAAGTAGAATTATATCCTACCATTGCGCCATTGCACGTTAGGAATTGGGATAGTTTAGTTTACGAGCATTTTTTTGATACCACATTATTTCACCGAGTAGTTCCTGGTTTTGTAATTCAAGGTGGAGATCCAAATACAAAACATGGTCCGAAATCTACCTGGGGATTCGGACAAGCTTGGCAAAAAAATATTCCAGCGGAATTCAATCCTATTTCTCATCAGCGTGGAATAGTTTCTGCAGCGAGAGATGCGGATATCAATTCAGCAAATTCTCAATTTTTCATTTGTATTGCAGCAGCTACACATTTAGATGGTCAGTACACTGCTTATGGTAAAGTGTATAATGGAATGAGTATAGCGGATAATATTGTAGCTTCACCAAGAGATGCAAATGATATTCCTAATCAGAATGTAGCCATGTATATTACTCGTTTAGCAGACGATACCACAAAGCTGGCAAGCGCAGTAAACATTATTCAACCAGCGAATCAGGCTACAGGAATTTCTGCAAATTATACTTTCAGTTGGGATGCATTACCAGGAGCTATTATATATGAATTGGAATTTTCTAGAGATGCAAATTTTGCGAATATAGACACCGTAATTCGTACAGCTAAAACTACAGCAGTAGTTCCAAGTTTGATGCCTGGTGAAATATTATATTACTGGAGAATATTAGCAAACAATGGTGGTTATAAAAAACCAACTGCTACTCGAACATTTACAACTGGCACATTTCCTCCAACATTACAATTACCTGCACAAAACGCTGTATTATCAACCAATCAAGTAGACTTTAGTTGGGATGCAGTATCATCTGCAGGTTCATATAAAATTCAAATTGCAACCAATCCGAATTTTACTTTAGCGTCCATCCAAAAAGAAATTGATAGCATTAATGGAACTTCTATTTCTGTAAAACTTACAGCGAATAAAAAACATTTTTGGAGAGTTGCTTCAGAAATTAACGGTATTGCAGGAGCATATTCTGCTGCTAGAACTGTAACAACAGGAACAGCAGTAGGAGTTCAAAATCAAAAACAAATTTCAATTTCTGTTTACCCTAATCCTACAACAGATTTATTGCGGGTAATAACACCTGTTAATAATGATTCTCGTTATACGATACTCGATGTACGAGGAAGAATTATTTTACAAGGCACATTAAAAGAAAACAAAGTTGATGTTTCTAAACTAGCTTCAGGTGAATATTTCATTAAGATTGATGAAGGAGTAGCGAAGTTCAGGAAGATGTAGTGCTAGTTTGAGACTCCCGCCCCTCAACTGCATTCGCTGCGCTCATTCCGTTCGGGGAACGATCATTTCACTTCGCTTTAATAATGAAGTAAATAGCAATTAGAATTATCTATTCGGTCCATAGTGTAGTGATAAAGAACGGTCCCCGAACGAAGCATAGCGTAGTTGAGGGGCGAGCGTGAACTAGTTTGCCACTCTTCTCAACCCAGCCTTCGCTTTACTTTCGAAGCCGTTTTTATATTCTTCGTTTTTCATTTTAGTGCATTGCGAATAATACTGTGCAGCTTTTTTGTATTGCTTTCTTTTTTCGTAGATATTGCCAAGGTTGAATGCCGAACTCGCAGCGTATTGGTATTTCAATTCAGAGCCCTTAGCGATGCAAGCGTTGAAGAAAATAATGGCTTGATCTTCGTTGTTTAATTTACGTTGTATTAATCCCATGCGACATAAGTACTCTACTTTGTCGATAGTAAGTGGAATGTTTTCGAGCTTCTTATCGGTAATAGCATCTAGCGCTTTTTTGTAATAACCTCCATCGTAATATAACCGCGCCTTTAGCAAACTTAATTCTGGTGCGTGTGGTTCCGATGCATACATCTGCGCAACTTTATCTTTTTCGGAAATTGCTTGTCCGCGCACTTTACATAGCGCTGTGTAGGCATTGTATTTATCAATATTTCCTTTTAGTAAATAATACCATGCGATGCGAATATAAGTATCCTTGATATTGAAATTTCCGTCGTAGTTTTTTAAATACTGTTCGAAGTATTGAACAGCATCATTATCGAATCGACATTGTTTTACGCAACCTAACATATAATCGAGATGTGCGAAATTACAATAAGCAGCCGACTTCGGACGATTCATTAGAATTTCAATCGCTTCATCACTATGGCCACTTTTCAATGCCACTAATGATAAGATATATGTTTTAAGTAAACTCGAATTAGAAATAGATGAAGTGTTTTTTGTAACTGTTTCGAAAATGTTCGGATTATTTTCAATTGTTAATTGAATAAAACTTAAAAAGTAAATTGTTTCAGCTTGAAAATATGAGTACGAAGAATTCGGAAGTTTTGATTTTAGTTCTTCTAACATTTCCATTCCTTCTTGTACATTTCCTTTTAATCCGATGGTGGAAAGCGCCCACTTGTATTGCTCAGGAACTAAGCCTACCAAGCCATACAGCAGAGCAAAACTTTTTTGATTTGGCAAAAATGCTGGGAATTTCTTCTTGTTTTCTTCTAGAAGTTTATATGCTTTTTGAAGTTCATAAGCGCCAGTAACAAACTCTTGATACTTAAAACGATTGATACAACTTTGCAAATTAATTTCTGCAAGCGAATATAAATACCAAGGAGAATTAGTTTGAGGATCATCTTCAATCAAATCTATTCTCATCGATTTTAAATCTTTGAATTTATCGAAAGATGAATTTGTTTCAGTGGTTAAAACTTTAAAAAAGTCGATATAATTTTCGAGAAGAATTGGGATACTGTTTTTCGGATTACTTTTTTTCTCGATGTTTAAAATAGATTGACCTTCATGTAATCGGAGGTTGATAATGCTTTGATAAGCACGGATACAATTTTCGTTAAATGCGAAATCGGCTTTCGAAAACGAAGGCAAAATAATGAGGAAACCTAGCAGAATTTTGAACCGAGCAGACATAAAAAAAACGATTCCGTAAAGATAGGAATCGTTTTTGTTTAAAGCGATATAATTTTATTATGCTTCAGTAGTTTGCGCTACGAAATTATCGTCAACTAAAATACGACCGCAGTGTTCGCAAACGATGATTTTTTTATGTTGGCGGATATCAACTTGACGTTGAGGTGGGATTTGGTTGAAACAACCACCACATGAATCACGTTGAATAGTAACTACAGCTAGACCATTTTTAGCATTGCTTCTTAATTTATGGTAAGCAGTTAATAAACGCTCTTCGATATCTTTTTCAGCTTTAGAAGCTTTCTTTAATAAAGCGTCTTCGTCTTTCTCAGTTTCTTTAGTAATCTTATCAAGCTCAGCTTTCTTAACATCTAAATCACCACGGCGCTCGCTTAATGCAACTTCAGCATTTTCTAATACTTTAGTTTTATTGCCAATCTCGTAAGTGTATTCTTTGATTTTCTTTTCAGCAACTTGAATTTCTAAGCCTTGAATTTCGATTTCTTTTGTTAAAGCCTCGAATTCGCGGTTATTTTTAACATTATTTTGTTGCTCCTCGTATTTTTTAATCAACTGAGTAGCAGTTTTCATGATCGATTTCTTGTTAGTGATGTTATCTTCTAACTCGTTAATCTCATCTTTAATTTTTGAAATACGTGTTTCTAAACCAGCAACATCATCTTCTAAATCTGCAACTTCCATTGGTAATTCTCCACGAATAGTTCTGATTTTATCAATCGAAGTGTGGATAGTTTGTAATTCGAATAATGCTTTAAGTTTTTGTTCTACGGTTGCTTCCATTTTATATTTCTATTTCTTTAACCTTTTAGATGCTATAGAACACCGGATTGGTGTTGCATTTCGTCAGGCAGACGGCAAAGGTAGGAAATTTTTTTTGAATTTTTTCTAATAACAAATCCATCGTAAACTGCTCACTTTCATAATGTCCGACGTCCGCGATTAGGATTTTCCCCTCTGCATCAAAAAACTGGTGGTATTTGTAATCTGCTGTAACAAAGGCATCTGCGCCATTAATTATAGCATTATTTAACAGAAAACTGCCCGAACCACCACAAACAGCCACTTTTTTAATCGTTTTATTTAGGAAAGCGGTATGACGAACAACTTTCGTTTGAAGTCCCTTTTTTAGCAATTCTAGGAAATCTGCTTCCCTTATTCCTTCATTAAATTCTCCAATAATACCTGAGCCTACTTCCTGATGCTTGTTTTCGATAGCGATCATTTCATAAGCTACTTCCTCGTATGGGTGAGCTTCGAACAAAGCTTTTAGTATTTTCGAGGCTAATCGACTAGGGAAAACGACTTCTACTTTAGTTTCAGGCTCGGTATGCAATACATTCTTTTCTCCTACATAAGCATTGGTATGCTCATTTCCCTTGAATGTACCATAGCCTTCAGAATTAAAACTACACTCAGAATAATTGCCAATATGTCCAGCACCAGCCGAGAATAAAGCATCTCGAACTTCACCGGCTTTATCGTGAGGCACAAAAGTTTGAAGCTTACTCAACAATCCCACTTTCGGATCTAAAACCTTTAAGTTTTCTAATCCTAAACGTTCCGCCATGCGAGCGCTAACACCGTGACGAACATTATCCAGGTTAGTATGAATAGCATAAAGTGCGATATCGTGCTTAATGGCTTTCATTACCACACGCTCTATATAACTCTTACCAGTAAACTTTTTCAATCCAGAAAATACAATTGGGTGATGCGAAATAATTAGGTTCGCGCCCATTTGAATTGCTTCTTCAACTACCTCTTCAATACAATCTAAACTGATGATGGCCTTTTTAATATCCATGTTCGGATCGCCAACAATTAAACCAGAATTATCATAAGATTCCTGATAAGCAAGCGGAGCGATAGATTCTAGGTATGAGGTGATTTCGGATAGAAGCATTCTTTTAGATATAAGATATTAGATTTAGATATGAGATATGTTTAATAGATAATAATAAATACTGCACTAAATGTACAAATATAGATTAATGTACAAACTTATTGCAATTTTTGAATAGCTTTAAAATCAGAACTTTATTATTATATTTATTTCAAAATAGATAATTTGTTTCTCATATATCATAATTCATATCTCATAATTCATAATTAGTTCTATGATAACAATTGCAGTATACAATTTAAAAGGAGGAGTTGGCAAAACGGCTACTTCCGTAAACATGGCAGCTTTGGCGGCATCGGAAGGAGATCGAGTGCTACTTTGGGATTTAGATCCGCAAGCGTCGACATCATTTTATTATCGAGTAAAATCGAAAGTAAAAGGAGGCCTAAAAAGTTTAATCGGGCAAAACTCTGAAATACTAGATGCAGTTCGAGAAACTGAATATGAAAATTTAGATTTGATACCTGCGGATTTATCAATCCGAAATATGGATATACATTTAGGCGATCAAAAGTCATCGCGTAAAAAACTAGCGGAGTCTTTAAAAGATTTGGCAGGACATTACGATGTATTGTTTATAGATGCTCCTCCAGGAATTTCCTTATTATCGGAGAATTTATTTCATGCAGCAGATATTATATTGATGCCAATGATTCCCACTATTTTATCGATACGCAGTTACGATATGATAATGGAATTTTTCGAGCAAAATAATTTAGATAAAAATAAAATCTGGGCATTTTTCTCGATGTATGATTCGCGTAAAAACATGCACAATGAAATCGTAGAAGAGTACACTAAAAAGAAAAAAGTGCTTAAAACGCCAATCCCATACTCAAGCGATGTAGAACGAATGGGAATCTACGAAGCACCACTCGTGTCGTACTCCACATACTCCCGCGCATCACTCGCCTACCACGAACTCTGGGCAGAGCTGAAGAAGAAGATCTAACCCGGGGTTTTAACCCCGGGGTCGGGGCAGGGGCACAGAGGCGCTCATGTCACACTACTCAAGTAGCACAGCACGTAACCCGGGGTTTTAACCCCGGGATGACCAGTGCTCTATAGCTGCACCCACTCCTTGCGGCACCCGCCGCAACCACTTATAAGTCCCTCTTCACTGCATAAAAAATCCTGCATATATGCGGTTGTACTTTTAGGATTTTCCATAGAGTTTTGAATTAAATCAAATCGTGTGTTATGGGAAGTTTTCATCAGTTGTATTTTCACATCGTAATTGTGGTGTACAAAAGAGAAAAAGTGTTTACATTAAAAAACGAAAAAATACTCTTTAAATATTTCAAGGAAATTGCAGAAAAGAAAAACTCGAAAATTGAAATCGTCAATGCTGCAGAAAATCATGTTCACATTTTGTTAAATCTACATCCATCAGTTGCAATTGCAGAAATAATAAAAGATCTAAAAGCATTGTCTTCTATATTCATTAAAGAGAAAAATCTCTTTCCAAAATTCAAAAAATGGCAAACAGGTTACGGTGCTTTTTGTGTAAGTAAAAATCGACGAGAAATAGTTAGGAAGTATATAAGAAATCAGAAAATTCATCACAAAATAAAATCCTTCGAAGAAGAGTATGTTGGTATTTTGGAAGCACATGGATTAAGTGCTAATCGGCAAGATATGATGTGTGATGACTCGGATGGGGAGTAGAGCTGAGCTACTGT
>CAZYBY010000192.1:0-4773 GCA_964645385.1 uncultured Sphingobacterium sp. | reverse complement strand
TCTAATATCTAATATCTAATATCTAATATCTAATTCGGACTAACGACCAACGACTAAGGACTAAAGACTAATATTATCATATGGACAAATCGAACATAACAAAGGAATATACTAACGGCGAAGTCACTGTAGTATGGCAATCGGGCTTATGTGCTCATTCGGGAAATTGCGTAAAAAACTAATCCTCAGTATTCAAGCCTAAGGAATCGCCTTGGATTAATATGGATAATGCGGGATCTAAGGAAATTGTAGATGCTGTATCAAAATGCCCATCTGGAGCATTGTCTATTAAGAAATAATTAGATTTCTGGATTCTCTACTGGAGGGTTATTTCGAATAAAATCTAGCTTGTATTGGAAGATTGCTCCAATACTACTCGCTCTTGTTTTAGCTAATTTGGCTTTTTCTCCTTCAAAATGCTCATCAAGCGTGGCATTAAACAATCTTATCCAACGGTCGAAATGCAATGCATGAATACTTGCGCTATGCTCAGCGTGTTTATCAAAAGGCTGCCCTCTATATTCGTTCGTATCTAGAAGTAAACTGCCCCAAAATGCGTACATACGAGGCAAATGAGCGTCCCAATTCACTTTCGCGATCTTATTGAAAATAGGGGAAAGTAGTTCGTCTTGATTTACTTTTTCGTAAAACGAGTCGACTAATACTTTGATATCTTCAATATTTTGAATATCTTTCTTCATACTTATACCACAAATATATCCTATTGCCTTTTTTTAAAATATGATAAAAATCATATTATGTTTTGATTAAAATCAGCTGTTTTGTACCACTGTTTAAATAGTTTTACAACGTTAAAAATAACAGATGAGTGTATTAGTAATTTTAATTAGCATTAGTTTAATAGTAGCCCTCGGCTTTCTTACGTCTTTTATTTGGTCGGTTCGTTCTGGCCAATACGACGACGACTATACTCCATCTGTGCGAATGCTATTCGACGATAAAGAACAAGAATTACAAAATCAAGACCTAAAAAATAAATAACTAAAACCAATACATAAGTAATTATGCAAACAGAAAAGTTCTATTATGACAACAAGATTGTGCGAAACTTTGCATACGCATCGATCTTATTTGGATTGATTGGGATGACTGTTGGGTTGCTGGTAGCGCTCCAATTAGTATTTCCTCAACTCAATTTCGGAATCCCATTTACAACTTACGGACGTATTCGTCCATTACACACGAATGCTGTGATTTTCGCATTTGTAGGTAACGGTATTTTTGCCGGGGTGTACTATTCATTACAACGTTTATGTAAAACGCGTATGTTTAGCGATACTTTAAGTAAGATTAATTTCTGGGGATGGCAAATTATCATTTTAGCTGCAGCAGTGTCGTTGCCATTAGGTTTAACTACTGGTAAGGAGTATGCTGAGTTAGAATGGCCAATTGATATTGCAATCACATTAATTTGGGTTGTATTCGGTTGGAATATGTTTGGTACAATTTTAAAAAGAAGAGAGCGTCATTTATATGTAGCTATTTGGTTTTATATCGCAACGTTTGTAACTGTTGCAGTATTGCACTTAGTAAACTCTTTCGAATTACCAATTAACTTCTTTAAAAGTTACTCATGGTACGCAGGTGTTCAAGATGCCTTAGTACAATGGTGGTATGGTCATAATGCGGTTGCATTTTTCTTAACAACACCTTACTTAGGTTTGATGTACTACTTCGTGCCTAAAGCAGCGAACAGACCAGTTTATTCGTATAGATTATCTATTGTTCATTTCTGGGCATTAATATTCTTATACATTTGGGCAGGTCCTCACCATTTATTATATACTTCATTGCCAGATTGGGCACAGTCATTAGGGGTAGTATTCTCAGTAATGCTTATTGCACCATCTTGGGGTGGTATGATCAATGGTTTATTAACCTTACGTGGTGTTTGGGATAAAGTTCGTGAAGATGTAATCTTGAAATTCTTCGTGGTTGCCATAACTGCTTATGGTATGTCGACTTTCGAAGGACCAATGTTATCATTGAAAAACGTAAACGCGATTGCTCACTTTACAGATTGGATTGTTGCTCACGTTCACGTAGGTGCTTTAGGATGGAATGGTTTCTTAACCTTCGGTATGTTGTATTGGTTATTCCCTCGTTTATTCGGTAAAGAACTTTACTCTAAAAAATTAGCAAACTTCCATTTCTGGATTGGAACTTTAGGTATTCTATTCTATGCAATTCCATTGTATTGGGCTGGTATTACTCAAAGCTTAATGTGGAAAGAATTTACTGCTGATGGTTTCTTGAAATATCCAAACTTTTTAGAAACAGTTACTCAAATATTACCAATGTATGCAATGAGAAGTATTGGTGGTACATTATACTTAACAGGTGTAATTGTGATGACTTACAACTTACTTAAAACAGCGGCATCTGGTAAATTAATTGCAAACGAAGAAGCTGAAGCTCCTGCATTAGCAAAACAAGTTGCAGTTCACAAAGGTGAACACTGGCATCGTTGGATCGAGCGTCGCCCTACTCAATTAATGATTTTAAGTTTAGTCGTTATTTTGATCGGTGGTGCAATCGAATTAATCCCAACTTTCTTAGTGAAGAGCAATATTCCAACTATCGCTAGCGTGAAACCATATACTCCATTAGAATTACAAGGTAGAGATATCTATGTTCGTGAAGGATGTTATACTTGTCACTCACAAATGGTTCGTCCGTTCCGTTCAGAAACAGAGCGCTATGGTGAATATTCTAAAGCAGGTGAATTCGTTTACGATCATCCATTCCAATGGGGTTCTAAACGAACTGGTCCGGATTTACATAGAGTTGGAAATAAATACCCAGACTCGTGGCACTATAACCATATGTTAGAGCCAAGTTCAATGTCGCCAGGTTCTATCATGCCAAGTTATCCTTGGTTGTTAGACGATGAGTTAGACATTAGCACTACTCCAGCAAAAATCAGAGCGATGCAAACTTTAGGTGTTCCATATCCTGAAGGCTATGATCAAATTGCAAACAAAGATTTGCAACACCAAGCAGATTCAGTAGTGAAAAACTTAGCGGATGCAGGTATTAAAACTGTGTCTAATAAAGAGATTGTAGCATTAATTGCATACCTACAAAGATTAGGTATGGATATTAAATCTAACAAAGAAGTAGTTACTAACTAATCGGATTATGAAATTTATAAATTATCTCAGCGAAATCGTAAACGTAGAAATCTATCCAATGATTTCGCTGATAATTTTCGTTCTCTTTTTTGTAGGCTTAGTTGTTTATGTGATTAAATCGGATAAAAACTATATAAAAAAAATGAGCGATATGCCTTTAGAAAATAATGATGAAAACTTTAACTATAGCAAACATGAATAAGTTAAAATATATGATGCGTCATTCATTTGTGAAAAGCATGACATTAGTGATGTTTTTTATGATGATCATCTTCAGTGGTTATGCACAAGACGCGGCTACCACAACAACTGCAGCAGTTGCTGCAGCTCCAGCAGAGGTATCATTGTGGAGTAGCCCTTTATTCTGGGTCTTCGCCGCTGCTATTTTTGGATTATTATTAGTAATCATTGCCATTGGCTCTGTATTAGTTGGCTTAGTAAATAGTAAAGTTGCAGAGAAATTTGGCAAAGCTGCGAGCATAATGATAATTCTATTTTTATTCGCTAGCCAATCTAGTAGTGCTCAAACTGTAGATGCAGCTTCTGCTGCAACTACTCAAACACAAGCAGTAATTGGTTCTTTAGAGCCGAATACAATTGTAGTATTATCCGTAGTAGTATTTATCGAATTATTTGTGATTCTATATTTATTCTCGATCCTACAAAAAATGCTGGTTGCACTTGGTTATAAAGAAGCTAAAGAATCGAAATGGTCTTTATCTGGTATCTATAAGAGATTGACTAATTCAGCGCCTTTAGAAAAAGAAGCTGATGTAGCTACAGATCACGAATACGACGGTATTAGAGAACTTGACAATAGTTTACCACCATGGTGGGTTTATATGTTCTATGTAACAATCGCTTTTGCAGTAGTATATTTAATTTACTTTAATTATGCTGGTGGACCATCACAAAAAATGGAATACGAAAATGCAATGGCTGAAGCTCAACTTCAAAAAACAGAAATGTTGAAGAAAAATGCAGCGAATATAGATGAAAACAGTGTGGTTGTACTAACAGATGCAGCTTTAGTTGCTAAAGGTAAAAGCGCCTTTGTTACAAAATGTGCAGCATGCCACGGACAAAATGGAGAAGGTGGTGTTGGTCCGAATTTAACTGATGATTACTGGATTCACGGTGGTGGAATTAAAAACGTATTTAAAACAATTAAATACGGTGTGCAAGAAAAAGGGATGATTTCATGGCAAAACCAAATGAATCCTACTGAAATGCAACAAGTAGCAAGTTATATACTAACACTTAAAGGAACTAATCCTGCGAATGCAAAAGCACCTCAAGGTGATTTATACAAAGAAGAAGCTGCTCCAACAGATTCAACAACTGCAAATAATACAACAGATTCTACTGTAGTAGCATCTGCAAAATAATATGAGAGAAGAAGATAACATCTACCAAGAGTTAGATCAAAGTTTCCGCGACTCTGTCGCAACAATAGATAGTGAAGGCAAGAGGGTTTGGGTGTACCCTCAGAAACCAAAGGGCAGATTTCATAATTACCGTACAGTGGTTGCCATTGTATGCTTGATACTGCTCTTTGGCATGCCTTTCGTACGCCTTAATGGTGAGCCTTTTTTAATGTTAAATATATTAGAAAGGA
>CAZYBY010000191.1:0-5941 GCA_964645385.1 uncultured Sphingobacterium sp. | reverse complement strand
AAGAATTCGCTAAAGATTTACCAGATCTCGGTTGGAATAGCCCAATCGATAAGATTGACAAAGATCTAAGAAGAGACAATGAACAATTGAGATTTTTAGGTCGATTTTGGTATGAGAAATGTGAGGAGCTCTTAAACTCACAATAGTTATTAACATTTATAAGTTTTACACTGACTGTATTGTTGGTATAATTATAAAACATGACCGCTGAAGAATTGGGTATCAGCCGAATAACACCATCGATGTTAGTGGAATATGAAAACTGTCCACGACTCTTCTACTATAGAAGTTGGCTAGGTTTGCAGATACCAGTATCAAAAATCCATCTATTCTTTGGAACTGCAATTCATGCAGCCATTGATGAGATCTACAACCAAAAAGACGTCTGGGGTAACGACCAATGTGACTTCAATAAAGTTGTTCAAATCTTTAAGGACACATTCAAGGAAGAACACGTGGACGACAAAGACTACACACCAGAAGCAAGGGCTATCAAGTACAATGAAATGATCGTAGATGGTATTGCTATGTTAGAAGCATTCTGGAAGGAAAAGGAAATACTATGGTCCAAAGGTGTTCAACCAATCAGAATGGAGCTACCGATCAAAATGCAAGTGTTTAATCCTAAAACAAAGGAACCACTTCCAATCATGATGTCAGGTAGGTTTGATGGGGAATGTGAAAGTGGAGACATCTCTGAATTCAAAACTTCTGGTAAGATATATGATGTATTTGCAACTAGAGCATCACACCAAGCTAGATGTTATTCATGGCTTCAGTATTGCAGAACCGGACTTCTTAAGACCATACACTACGTAGTTCTGATTAAAAATAGGAAAAAGGATAGAATACAACATCTTGACTTTTACTATGATGAAGCAGACTTAATAGCGTATGATACAGAAGTAAGGTCGATACTAGAGAGAATTAAGAAACGAGAGTTTCAACGGCCAGTAAGAGGACATCCTCCATACTGTGACTGTCATAAGTACGAAAAATTATTAACAAAGATACAATAAACATATGAAAGGAAAAATTCAAGCATTCAAAAAGAAAGAAAGTCCATCACAGTTCGGTGGAACGTGGACACAAGTTTTTGTCAAATTCGAAGGTGTAGCAAATCCTGAATACGGATACGAACTCCGTGGCTTCAGTAAGAACATAATTAAGGACATTAAAGAAGGTATGACTCTTGTGGGTTATATCGAAACAAAAAATTATCAGAAAAAAGACGGTACTATGGGTACGTCACAGCTATTCAAGGCAATCACACCTGAATACCTTTACGATCTCATTCTAAAGATCAATCCTCACGTCGAGAGTGTTGATAAAGCACCGACTACAGCACAACAAAAAGATCAATGGAACGAAGATCTCGGTTCAACTGCTAACCCAGATGATGTAGATAGCGAGTCCCCTTCTTGGTAAACTATATGCAAGTCCTCACTCTACAATATGATAAACATTCAGGCCCCGATGCAGTCGGTCAACATAAACTGACTTTCACTATGGACGAGAGTGTCGCTAAGGACTTTGATGTATACACTAAGAAAGGAACTCAATTCATGGCTGTTCTCATACCTGTCAATTCCAAAGACATGAATGATTTTGCAAGTGAATCAAAAGATGATACACTTAAGAGATTCAAGAAAATGATGGAAGCTCTTATTGGAGAAGTTGCAGAATTAAAAGGACTCGACAGGACAGAATATAGAGATATGGTCAAAGAAGCATTAAAATTACAAGGTCGAATCAAAGAATCCACTGGTGAGCTAGATATCGATGGTCTAGCGTATGTAATTACTCATTTAAAGAAAACAAAACATGAACTCGAACATAGACAAAGATAAGTATTATACAGCCAGTGAGATTATGAAAATGGGAATTCTCCCTTGGAGGTCAACTAAAAGTTTTCATAACTATCTGGTGACTGAAGAATGGGCTGAACTTCTTAAACCTGTCATTACTCAGGGTAAGAAGAACAAACGATACTTCATCAAGGGTGAAAACCTTCTTTCATTGATTGAAAAGATCAATAAAGGTGAAGTAAAAGTATAATATGAAACTTGAACAACAGGTAGTAAGCCTAGAGCTTGCTAAAAAACTTAAAGAATTAGGAGTGAAGCAGGAGAGTTTGTACTGGTGGACATCAGCCGACAATAAAACACCTATTCTCCGTGGATGGATGAATGATTATGAAACAAATAGTAGGTGGACAGTGTATTCCGCTTTCACTGTCGCCGAGCTTGGGGAGATGTTGCCAACAAACATTGAAGACTACTACATAATTTACGATAGATTAGTGGACAGCAGTTTTCATGTTTATTACGAAAAAATTGGTAAAAGACCAGAAATTCTTATTAAAGACCAAGGTGCTGATACTGAAGCCGATGCTAGGGCTAAAATGATTATTTACTTATTAGAAAATAAACTTATATGAAAAACTTAAACGAAATAAGTAAAAAACAATACGAACTACAGAAGCTTGTAGGTTTTCCCATTGACTCAATCAGAGAATCTGACATGAATCAACTTGGAGAGGTCTACATCTTCAAAGCCATTGAGGAATTGATTGAACTTCGAAAGGAATTTCCATCAGTCATGAACAAATGGTCTAAGAAACAAAAGGTGACAGATAAGAAACGAATCCTTGAAGAACTAAGTGATGTCATGTTCTTCCTCATGAACTTCTGCATCTCATTCCGCATCAAACCAGAAGAACTTCTTGAGGAAATGGGAAATATCCAAGATGTGAATTTCACAAAAATCAAGGAACGTATGATGGATTACTTAAATGAAGATATTCTTAAAGTACCGAACTGCACAGCAGGAATCGGTAGTGGGAATATCAATCCGAAGTTTATTTTCGTCGGTCAAAATCCAGCAGATGGTATCACTAAAGGTTACAAGTTCTGGTCTAACCCGGAAGATGGGTCATCTAAAATACTGTTGCCAATTCTCGAGGAACTTGGAATCAGTCAAGACTGTTACTTTACAAACCTTGTCAAAGTCACAACAACTGATAATCAACAGCCTGATGAATCAACAACAGCATTCTGGAAAGAGTATTTTAATAGAGAAATTGAAATATTGTCTGCGAATTGCAAACCAATCATCATAACACTTGGACAATGGGCAAACAACATGGTCGATCAGGAGCACTTATCAATAGCACACCCGTCTTATATCCTAAGAGGTGGTATGACAACACAAGAGTATGCTGACCAAATTAAAGAAACCCTTGCACATCTTAATTGATGGAGCTGACAACACTGGAAAATCCACTGTCATAAGAATGTTATCGAGGCACCTCAATCTTCCGGTGATTAAGATGCCAAACATGAAGGAGTACATTGACAAAGATCAGACTGAAGAATTCTCGAAACTGTTTAATGAGACGTTGGTGCAGTTTCAAGAGTTTAGCTTCATTATGGATAGAGGGTTCACATCAAGTCAAGTCTACTCAAAGGTTTTCAAACGAACTTTCAACTTAGATTATATCGATAAAATTGAACAGCAGCTTTCACCGAGTGTCTTTATTTTCACAAATGGATATGAGTATGGAAACTTCCGTTCGTTTGATGTCGATGAGATAAATGAAATCGAAAAAGAAAAAGGTTCTATAAACAAAGAATTCATAAGGATAGCAAGTGAAAGAGGTTATACGATTATCAACGTTATTCATAAATCACCAATAGAAATATGCAACGAGATTCTTACATCATTGGAGGAGGCATCTCAGGCTTAGTCTGGGCATTCTATACAGGCTGGCCGATCATTACTCCACAAATAGGGGGAAACTACACTCGTACTTACATGACATGGCTCCATGACTCACCAGAGACAAGGCAGCTCCTGAAAGATGTAGGGTACGAAAACCCTGGCTTCTATGCAAAGAAAAGCTACATGGGTTACTACAGAGATGGAATCATATATGATTATATGACTGAAGAAACAAACAGACAGACAATTCTTCGTAAAATGACAGAATGGAACAAGGACGTAGACCCAAACTTCGAACTTAAAACTAAAGAAATGAGCATGTCGGTTGTAGGTGGTGGGAATAACTATATGAATGTTTTGAATGTTGATCTCAATGACCTAATCAAGAGACTCTCTGAAAAAGCAACATTGATTGACGGAATGGTTATTAAGATCGGAGACAACTGGATAAATTACAAGACAGGAGACGATATTAAAGATCTTGTCCCATTCAATAAAATCGTCACAACTATTGCAGCTCCATTTTTCTGGAAAGCTTACGATGGAGAATTAAACAAAGAATTCAAATGCCTACCGATAACCAATGTGATAGTTACGAAAAAACCAGAGTTCTTTGACGATCGATATGAAATGATTTATTATGATATGTCAGTACCGTTTTCACGAGTCTCCCACTTGGGTGGTGTATATGCCATCGAGTTCACAGGGGAAATGACTGAAGAGCAATTCAGACAGCTCTACCCGGATTTGCCAGTGAAAGATTTCTTTATTGTGAAACAAGGTCGAATTTTCCGTAACGAGGAAAACGTTTCACCATCAGAAAACATCATCTTCTCTGGAAGATTTGCTCAATGGGAGTACGGTATCACAACCGAACATATCGTTAAGCAAGCTTTAGATTATAAAAAATTAATTGAAAAAAATAATGAAAAAGAATAAAGTTCTTGCTGTCAACACAAAGACTGGTTCTAAGTATATCTTCTGTGAAAAAGTGGGTGGCATGTACAAGGTTGCTACTGCTAAAAGCATGAAGACTTACACTTACTACCTCGTTGTAAGCAAACATATTAAGTTAATGAAATAAAGCCATGCCACATGTTGAATCACTAGAACCAAAGAAGAAGTCATTTCGTGTCTTGTTTGGTCAAAAACCACTAACGAAATTCAAAGATTATAGGTCTTCAATCAAAGTAGAGCTCATCAAGTATGATGACCGTGAGAAAATGCTCAAAGGTACATATGACTTTGCTAAAGCTACTTGGTCTGAAGACGGTAGGGAATCAGATCGTGCTACCGTGGAAGAGATGCAGGACGCATTGGAACAAATGCTTTCTGGAAAAGCCCTCGGACTCGGTCTTGAGACTATCAATCTCATGTTCCGCATTTCTGGAATCACAAGAATTGATACTCATCAGATAGTCCGCCAGAGAATTGGAGTTACATTCAGTCAGCAATGTACGGGAGATAGATTCTTAAGTCACAATGATGCTCTCGTTGAAGAGTCCATTGCAAAAGATCCAGAACTACTCAAGTCATTTATTGATTCAACTCTTGCGGCTAAGAATACGTATGCAAAACTCAATGACAATGGAATCTCAATTCAAGCAGCAAGATCTATCTTGCCACATAATCTTGAGACTTTCATTTTCATGAATACCAACTTGATGACTCTATTGTTCTTCTACCAGAAGAGAATTGATGATGGTAGTCAGACTTGGGAAATCAATGAAATTGCACGTCAAATGGCTGAGCAAGTATGTAATGTATACCCTGAGTTGAAGTCTGTCTTCGAAAAACACCAATCTAAGTTTAAGTTTCAGAAGGAGGCATCTGCTGATAGGAAAAATACATTCTCTACTTCACTCTATATCCCTAAACAGGACGAATTCGACTATCATGAAAAGGACTTCCTCTATCCGATGAAAAAAGAGGACATGCACTTCACGAACACACCAATCGAACCTAGATACTACTGGGGTTCGACTCCAGTTAGAGATACTGAGTACGAGGCTATCAAAAAAGTATACTCTGAATTGGATAAAGATATTCACGATAATCACTACACACGAGATGAAATTCTTAAAAAAGCTGAACAACTTAATCAACAAATCGACAACTTCCTCTCCGGACAAACTCAAACTATTGCTTAGAAAGGAGATTGACAAGTATGGAGATGAAATCTTTGATAAGAGGTTCAATCGCAAAGTTAAGAATATCT
>CAZYBY010000190.1:0-3754 GCA_964645385.1 uncultured Sphingobacterium sp. | reverse complement strand
TAACTTGTTCGGTTACTCCATTTCCAAGATTGTTAAAAATTAATTTGAAACGACTATTTCCATAAGAATTTGCATCTGTGGTAATCATGAAATCATAAATAGGGAATTTTCTAATATCGATTCGAGTGTTTAAGAATTTATCTATTAAATAAAGTTCAATTGAAGGATCAATGCTTTCAAAATCAGAAAATTTTAAAGTATGATGTTTCGTAGAAATCGAACTTGAATCGTAACTCCAAACGGAAACATTAATTGTATCAACTATCGAGGGAACGTTGATTGCATTGATTGCTAAATTAGATTTATCTTTTGTGACGGTATAAATATTTAATGCATCGTTGAAAAATTTTGCGGCATCTCTTTCGTCAGTCGGTAATAAACTTCCATTAGCAGAATCAATCATAATTAGAGCTTCATCGTAATCAGAACTATCATCTATAAGCGTCATGCGTAATATAGGATATGATGAAGCTGCTTTTGTAGGTTTAAAGTAACTATTGCCAGCTTGGATACATTTTACATTTTCAGTAAAGGTAATACTTGGACTGCTAGAAGAAGTTGCACGAACAAAGAATGCTTGTCCTGAAGCAATATATCTTGTTATTCCATTTGTTCCTATATGTGCTACCGCATCATAGATACCATAATTACTAGTATTTGGATTATAACACCAGAATTTATTTTCGATGTTAGTTTTAGTCCAACCAGCTGTAGTATCAAAATTTATCGGACTAGCATAAGGGTTTCCAACTAGATTAAAACCATCAGCAGTTGTTGCGCCTCCAACAGATGGAGTGTAAGATAAAGATTTTGAAATTGTGCCTGAATTAAGAGTGCCATTATAATCTATAATAACATCATCAGGAGTAGTCCAATTTAAATATGGATTTGCCAATCCTCTTGAACCCCGAACAAATACCTCTATGCCAGTACCAGTTGTTATTGGATTGGTAATATTAGTTGGATCAGTCCAGCCTAAACTTGATGAACCACTAATTCCCTCATTATATGTTCTCAAGGATGCATTATTGTTAGCACTAAATGGATTAACATCAAATCCGGCGGCTGCTCCTGCAGGAGCTGTTACAAGGATATCATCTATAAATTGTGCAATTGTAGTACCTCCCAAGGCAGTATTTACAGGCATCGATAGCAATCTCCATTTACGTTTATTTGAACCACCAGGTATAAATCTGTGCACTAATACATTTCCACTAACAACTGATCCATTAATAATAGGAGCCACCCTAGCTGTTTTTGTTGAAGTTGACAACAATGTTAATTTATTTTGAGTAGTAAGTGTACCAATAGTCATTGTTAATACATCACTTATGCTAACCATCTGATTTCCAAGTGTAACTCCACCGGATCTATTAATTGTTAAGTTTTTTAATGTAGGAGCAGTGGTAAATATATCATTTGGGATTGTATAGGCAGAACCGATAGCAGTACATTTCCCAAATGTTAAAGATCCATCGTTAAAACTTAGCAGGCCAGATTGAACACTAAAAGGAGTCCCTCCATCTAAAGCGAGCTCTCCAGCAAAAATTGCAGTTCCACTATTTAAATTAAATATATTAGATATTATAATATCTGAATTAATTGTAATGGAGCTACTAAGCATTTGAATAGTAAGTGAATTAATTTGATTAAAAGAACTTTCGAAATTAGGTAAAACCAAATTGCCTAAGCCATAAGAAATAGTTAAAGATGTTGATGAAGGACTAGCACAACTACCAAATTTAAATGTTCCAGTACCTGTAATATTTCCTGCAATTGTAATTGAACTTACAGCAGCTCCATTAAATATTGAATTTGAAGATATATCAAGAAGTGTAGGAATACTAATAGAACTTGTTACAAATATTTTTTCACTGTTAGATATATATAAACGTTTTGGGTTAAATCCCGGAGTTCTATTTATAGTAATAGTTTGTGTTGAATTTCCATCTAAAACCAAATCAATTATACTCAAATCTATTCCAGTTGCACCAGCAGACGTAGTGAAATTACCTTTTAAAGTAATGGTCTTGGTATCTCCACTTATTTCTGCACTGTTATTTATATTAAGGTTTCCTAGAATTGTAGTATTAACCACAAATCTTTTAATTCCAGAATTGTTTAAGTTCAAATTGTAATAACTCGTTAGAGTGATAGATTGAGCTCCTGCGTAACTGTATGTATAGGTACTTCCAACAGTGCTTGCATCAACACTAGCAATCGTAAAATCTTTATTAGAGTTATTTATAAAAACACCAGTCGCTCCAATAGTTAAAGATCCTACACCACCTAAGTTGCTTGTTAATTCTAATGTAGAATTTAAAGTATATGAACCAGAAAAAATAATATTTTCGAAGGTCGATTGTGTTCCGCCACTAATTGATTTCCCTGTGCCAGAAAAAGTAATAGTGCCTGTACCAGAATTGTAATTCCCGTTATTGATGAAATTTCCTGAAATTGTGTACGAATCATTTACTGTATTCGTTAAAGTACCTCCAGCGTTTATAGTTAAATTGCCTAACGAATTAACTGGTGTTGCATTGTTAATGGCTAATGTGCCACTTGTTCCAGAGCCAATTGTTGTAGTTCCAGTCACAGTTAGATTAAATCCAGCGGTTGTAAATGTACATCCATCACCAATCGTAAAATCACCACCTATACTAATATTTGCAGTCGGAGTAGTTGAGGCCGTACCAGACATCGTGAAATTATTATTTATTGTAGTTAAACTACTTGATAAAGATTTGACTCCGCTACCAGCGAGTTCAATGTTATAATAAGTCATTCCGGAAATATTTTGTGCAGCACCATTCCAAATAATCGTGCTTGTTTCAGGAGTAAAAGTTGCACCCAAAGCAAGTCCGTTTCCCGAAATAGTTAAAGTGCTACTTCCACCTAATAAAGTTCCTCTTAGCCTATGAAACAATAATGAGATAGAATGCGATAACCCTGAGCCCAAACTAAGTGTGCCACCTATACCATTTATGACTAATGTATTACAACTAAAATTGCCTGTAAACGTTGCTGTACCCCCTGTTTTTGTCATTCGAATGGTATCTGTTGTCGACATTGCGCCAATATTCTGATCTGCAGTGCCACTAATTATTAAAAGTGATGATCCAGCAGTAAATGTACCTTCATTAGTAAAATTACCACCTAAAGTGACTGCAAAATTACTAGTTACTAACTCCCCATTTGTTCTAATATGCAGTTTAGAATTATTTCCTAGGGTTTTAGCTTCGTTCAATGTTATATTACCAGTATTCGAAATTGTTATTCCACCTGTACCATTAAATGTTGCTGGCCAATCGAATGACGTAACAGTTCTGTTAACAGTAGTATTGAAAATTATTCCAGCTGAAGCACCAAATGTAATCGCTGTGCTTGGAGTTGCGGTACTATCTATTTGAAGAATTCCATTTACGGTACATCCAGTAACCGTTTTGGTTGAAAATCCACCTAAAGTTAAATTGTTATATGTTGCAGGTCGACATGTAATAAGTCCGCCTCTATAAATTACGGTGCTTGAACTTCCGGGAGATAGTGTAATAGTTCCAGGAGTACCTCCAAAGATTATTGTTGCTGTACTTGTTGCTGTAATCTGACAACCTGTTGATCCACTTGTTATTGTTGAGTTTATTGTAAGTGAACCCGTAGTAATAGAAATAATATCATTTCTACCTGATGTGGTTGCACTCATTGTCAAGGTACCCATCGTCATACTTCCTGCTCCAATATTAATTAGGCAAGTATA
>CAZYBY010000189.1:0-6958 GCA_964645385.1 uncultured Sphingobacterium sp. | reverse complement strand
CTTCTTTGCCAATGTTGATTACCAAGGAGGTTTCAGTATTGTTGGAAATAAATTATATGGTATAGGATCAGATGATGAGAAAGCTAGCATTACTATATATGCGAATGGTAAAGTTGCTTTAAGAACTTTTGCGAATGCCTATGTTTTACAATCAGACGAAGTAGTATCGTACCCGGCTGAAATTTCTATTTATTTACAACAAGATTCTATATACCACCCAGGTGTTGAGTTTAAATTCAATGCTGCGAAACGTACGATGGTATTACTTCGTAGAGATGCTGGTATTGGTAACGCATCTTTTTACGATTCTTACCACCAGATGTCGTACGAAGTTGAACGAATGGAGTGGAATATCGATAAACCTGTTATAGAAATGGGTATGATAAAAGGTAGATTTCAGCAAGAATCTTATTTCGAGTCGAAAAATTTCTATAAAGAAGAAAAGTTTAGAAAGATTTCAGGGATTTCTGAAACCAATCCTTTAACCATATTAAAAAGAATTTCTACTAGAGAAGGCTCAAGAACAATAAATATTAAGACTTATGCTAAGGAAGTTAAGTTGAGAGAGCAAGATGTTTTAGGTTTATTAAGAAGTTTGGTAGAATATGGATTCATAGGTTTGAATGAAAATAAAGGGTTGATTTATGTAAAAGAAAAAACCTTTAACTATATCAGCAATGAGGCAGGTAAATTAGATTACGATGTTATTCGATTTGGTTCTACAGCCGATTCAAACATAAATGCCTTATTAAATATCAACACTAAAGATTTAGAAATTCAAGGAATTGAGCAGATATTTTTAAGTGATTCTCAGAGTGTAAACATTCGTCCATATTTAGGTAAGGTAACTGTGAAACAGAATAGGGATATGGTTTTCGGAGGTAAGGTGCATGCAGGAACCTTGGATTTCTATGGTAGAAATTTCAGTTTTAGTTACGATAATTTCAAAATAGATATGCCTAAAATCGACTCCTTAAAAATTAAAGTGTTAAGTGAAGCGAATTTGAATGGATACCGCCAGTTATTAAGTTTGAAAACCGTGCTGAGAGATATCAATGGTAAGTTATATATTGATGAACCTAGCAATAAATCAGGTTTAGATAATTTTCCTCAATATCCATACTTTCAATCTTTAGGCGAATCGTATGTTTATTATGATTATGCATACATCCAAAAAGGTGCTTATCGTAGGAGTGATTTCTGGTTTAAAATAGAACCATTTATTATCGATAGCTTAGATAATATTAGTTCTACCACTGGATTAGCATTTCCTGGTTTAATGCACTCTGGAGGTATCTTCCCAGATTTCCAAGAAACTTTAACTTATCAACCAGATACATCATTAGGCTTTGTAACACGTACACCTGTTGATGGATATCCAATGTATAAAGGCAAAGGAAGGTATTACAATACTATACGTTTAAGTGATAAAGGATTCTTCGGTTCAGGTACTATCAATTATATTTCTTCTGTTACTCAATCGGATCGATTCTTGTTTTTATTGGATTCTACCAATGCAAGAATTCAGACATTCGATTTAGAAGAGAAAGCAAATCATCCGATGGCAATTTCTCGTATGTCTTATTTCCATTGGGAACCATATGAAGATAGTATGTTTGTTAGTAGTTTAAAAACTAATACAGACTTATATAAAGGAAAAAATGATTTCACCGGAACGATATGTTATACTCCTCAAAATTTAACAGGAAGAGGAAGGTCGCATATTGATGGTGCAGATTTATATTCATTACGTTTCTTATTTAATAAAGATAATTTCGAAGCGGAACATTCAATTGCAAAAATTTATGCAGTTGATACAAGCAAACTAGCTATAGAAGCTGGAGATGTTAAATCTAAAATAGATTTCATTGCTCGAAGAGGAGATTTCCAAGCGAACAATCCGAATGAATTAATAAAGTTTCCATATAATTTATATGCAACCTCGCTGCCAGTGTTTACTTGGTTCTTCGACGAAAAGAAAATGGATTTCAGTATGCCATTATCTAGTAAATCTAAATACAGATTTGTGTCATTGCACCCATCTCAAGATTCACTAGATTTTGAAGCACAATCAGCAGTATATAGTTTGATAAAGGAGGATATAAATATTGATGGTGTTCCGAGAATTTTAGTAGCTGACGCAGAAATAAAAACGAAAGACAAACATGTAGAGATTTATGGACAAGCCATAATGAAACGTTTAGAAAATGCAGAGATCTTTGCAAATACTAAAACTCGTTTCCATAGATTATACGATTCTAAAGTTGATGTATTCGGTAAAAAGAAATACGCTGCAAATGCTTATTATGATTACCGTACGAAGTCGGATACCTTAGCTCAGAAAATTCATTTTAAAGAAACTAAAGTTGATACTTCATTTCAAACTTTTGCAAAAGGAACTATTACAGATAGTATGGAGTTTCTACTAAATGCTAAAGTGAGATATAAAGGTGATGTGTATTTAAAAGCTGCGAATAGATTTTTAGATTACGATGGTTTCATCAAAATGAATCATACCAGTAAGTTTATTAAATCTCAATATTTCAGATATAAAGGTTTTGTAAACCCAGATACCGTTGCACTAGTTTTAAATGATCCACGTGATGAAAATAAAAACAGATTGTTTAGTGGCATACATATCGGTATTACCAATTACGAAGCATACGGAACTTTCTTAAGTAAAAAGTTAGAACCTAACGACGTGGATGTAATTAATGTGGAAGGAAAATTAATTTACGACGATAAAAATAAATTATTCAAAATCGGGCAAGAAGGTAAACTATTCGGTGATGCGAAGACAGGAAGCTTCATGACTTTCGATGATAAAAAAGAATTTTTATATGCTGAAGGTAAATTAAATTTAGGAGTTGATTTTGGAGAGAAATTAAAATTGACTACTGCTGGTAATGTGAGCAATAATATAGAAGCTGATAAGGTAACGCTTGATATGGTTGCGGTACTCGACTTCGAATTTTTACCAGATGCTACTTCATTAATGTTGAAGTTAATCGACTTAAACGGATTTGATATTAATGGGGATAATAAAGAACGACCAGTATTTGAAAAAGCAATGTACGAGCTCTTCCCAGAGAAAGATGTGAAGAATGTGATGAATGACCTAACTCAATCGGGTATGTATAAATTGCCGAAATCGATGGAGAAAGGATTTATTATTTCAGGCGTGAAGTTGGCTTGGGATCAACAAAAAAGATCATGGAGATCAGTTGATAATAAAATCAGCATTATGAGTGTGTACGATAAGCAGGTGAATAAAGAGTTTAAAGGATATATGGAAGTAGTAAGAAAACGTAGTGGTAATATCGTCAATATTTATTTCGAAGTAAGTGGCGATTGGTTCTTCTATACTTTCCGTCAAGGACAAATGGAAGCGATTTCATCTGATGAATCGTTTAATAAACTGTTAACAGAAAAAACAAAAGCAAATTCACCATTTAGTATTTCAGCGATGAAACGTAAACTTGATTTTGTAAGAAGTTTTCAAAATAATTAATGAATGAACGTACATTTTATTTCAATAGGCGGAAGTGCTATGCACAACTTAGCCTTAGCCTTAAAAGAGAAAAACTACAATATAACAGGTTCAGATGATGAAATATTTGAACCTTCGAAAAGTAGACTTGCAAAAGCAGGATTATTACCTGAAGAAATGGGTTGGTTCCCAGATAAAATTCATTCTGGTTTAAATGCTGTTATTTTGGGAATGCATGCAAGAGCTGATAATCCAGAGCTTTTGAAAGCAAAAGAATTAGGCTTACCTATTTTTTCTTATCCAGAATATTTATACGAGCAATCTAAAAATAAAACTCGTTTAGTTATTGGTGGTAGTCATGGTAAAACATCTATCACAGCTATGATTTTACACGTATTACAATTAGCAAAAATGCCGATTGATTACATGGTAGGAGCACAGCTTAAAGGATTCGACACCATGGTGAAATTAACAGAAGAAGCTAAGGTAATGGTGTTAGAAGGAGATGAATATTTATCTTCACCAATCGATAGACGCCCGAAATTCCATTTATATAAAGGCAATATTGCAGTGCTAAGTGGCATTGCATGGGATCATATCAATGTGTTTCCAACATATGAAAATTACCTTGATCAGTTTAGAATTTTCATCGATACTTTAGAGCCTAATTCAACTTTAATTTATTGTGAATTAGATAAAGACTTGAAAGCTTTAGTAGAAGCGCATCCCCGAAAAGACATAACAAAAATACCTTACCAAGCACATCCTCATCACGTTGAAAAGGGAACTACTTTTTTGGAACTCGAAAATTCAACAATTCCATTATTAGTATTCGGACATCATAACATGCAAAACTTACAGGCTGCGCACCTATCTTGCAAAGCTTTAGGATTAACTGATAAAGAGTTTTACACACATATTCAAAGTTTCAGAGGAGCTGCAAAAAGATTAGAGTTAATTGCAAAGAATAACAACTCTAATGTATATAAAGACTTTGCACATTCACCATCGAAATTAAAAGCCACAATAAAGGCTGTGCGAGATCAGTTTGGTACGCAGAAATTAGTGGCATGTATGGAATTACATACATTTAGTAGTTTGAATAAAGAGTTTCTCCAGGAATATAAGAACAGTATGGATTCTGCAGATGTATCTATCGTTTATTATAATCCACATACGATCGAACACAAAAAATTAGAGGATATTAGTCCAGATGAAGTAAAGAACGCCTTTGGCAATGAAAATATTCTCATTTTCAACAATTCGGAGGCGCTCAAAAATTACCTAGAAAGTCAGAATTGGACAGATACAAACTTATTACTCATGAGTTCAGGCAATTACGATGGAATAGATGTGGATATTTTCGCAAAAAAACTTTTAGAATAAAATTATATTTGCATATTAAGCAAAAGAATGGCTAACAAGTTAAGATCACAAGTAACAGCACCCAAAGAAGAGGTTGAAGAAGAGGTAATTGAAAAGCCTATTTCGAAGACAAAAGAGAAACCTGTTGCTCAGAAAGAGAAGAAAGTTAAAGAGCCTCGCACTAAGCGTGAGGTAGATGCAAGGTTTGTAAAAATCTTAGGACTGCTTTTGCTATTATTTTCATTATACTTATTCGTAGCATTTTTCTCATACCTATTTACATGGGATGAAGATCAGAGTGTAGTTAGTGGAGCTAATTTCAACATCATCTTTGATGCAGGTAATCATAAAGTAGAAAACTGGTTAGGTATTTTAGGTGCAATGGTATCGCATCTATTTATGTTCAGATGGTTTGGTGTATCATCGTTCCTATTCGCTTTTTGCAGTTTCTTAATCGGTTACCGATTATTGTTCAAAGTGAGCATCATGAAACTAGGTAAAACATTAGCCTACTCATTATTCTTTTTAGTATTCATTTCGATTACAACAGCATTCGTTATCAGTTTTGTGAGAACTGATTTGTATTTCTTAGCTGGAGCTTATGGAATACAGATGAACGAATGGTTTAATCAAGTTTTAGGTAAAACGGGAACTGCTGGATTATTAGCATTCGCGGGTTTATCTACGGCAATTATAGCCTATAATGTTGATTTTAAATCGCCAATTAAATCTGTTGAAGAACGAGAAGAACAAGTAGGCTTAGAGTCGGAAGAATTAATTCCTGTTGAGGCAAATCGTAAACCTGAAATTATACCAACTTCAGAATTTGAAGCAAAACCAAAATCATTTGAATTGCCATTGCGCGATCAACCTTTGGAAGAGGAACGAATGCCAACTCTTAAGAATACACTTAGAAGCAATCCTGTTGAACTAGAAACTGAAGAGGAAATTGAAGATACAATTGATATTCCAGAAGAAGAATTGGTTGAGAATTTCCAACATGTTGAAGTTAAGGTTGAGGATATTGAAGAAAGAAATGAAACTCCAATTGCTGCAGCTGTAGATTCAGATGGATTTGAAAAGGTTGAATTTATTAAAACAGACAAAGCCGAAAATACTACAGACTTAGCCTTAGAAATGGTTGAACCTGAAGAAGAGAATATTGTATTAGCAACAACCAATACAGGCGAAATTACATCTGAAGATTTAGTGAGAGAGCTTGGAGAGTATGATCCTACATTAGATTTATCATCTTATAAATATCCACCATTAGATTTATTGGAAAATTACGGTAGCGCAAAAATTACTGTAAACACAGAAGAGCTAGAGCGTAATAAAAATAGAATAGTAGAAACATTAGGTCATTACAATATCGAGATTGCAAAAATTAAAGCAACTATTGGTCCGACTGTTACTCTTTATGAAATTGTACCTGCTGCAGGTGTACGTATTTCTAAGATCAAAAACTTAGAAGACGATATCGCCTTAAGCTTATCAGCATTAGGTATTCGTATCATTGCTCCAATCCCAGGTAAAGGAACAATCGGTATAGAAGTTCCGAACCAAACACCAGAAATGGTATCAATGCGTTCGGTCTTAGCATCAGAGAAATATCAAACAGCACAAATGGATTTGCCTATCGCATTAGGTAAAACTATTTCGAACGAAGTATTTGTAGCCGACCTTGCAAAGATGCCGCATTTATTGATGGCGGGAGCTACTGGTCAGGGTAAATCTGTTGGTATTAACGCCTTGTTAGTTTCCCTATTGTATAAAAAACATCCATCTCAAATTAAGTTTGTGATGGTGGATCCTAAGAAGGTAGAGTTAACTTTATTCAGAAAAATAGAACGTCATTTCTTAGCGAAATTACCGGGCGACGGAGATGCGATTATTACGGATACTAAAAAAGTAATTCATACCCTGAATTCTTTATGTATAGAAATGGATCAACGATATGAGTTATTAAAAGATGCTCATGTTCGTAATCTGAAAGAATACAATGCTAAATTTATTGCACGAAAATTAAATCCACAAGAAGGTCATAGGTACTTACCATTTATTGTGCTAGTGATCGATGAGTTTGCGGATTTAATGATGACA
>CAZYBY010000188.1:0-7706 GCA_964645385.1 uncultured Sphingobacterium sp. | reverse complement strand
AAATCCATTATCAATATGCAAGGCATGTACATTACTAATTACCCCATCAGCTGTATACTGTTTAGTTTTAATACTATCTGGTAAATATTGTAAATCGACAATTGTAACTCCAAATGTATTATCAGAATTTTCTGTGGTAATGTATGCATAATGCTGCCAAGTACGAATTTCTCTCCAGATAGATCTAGGGCCTGGTACTTTAAACAAAGTTACAGGTTGAGTAGGTGAAGAAACATCTATAATTGCACAAGCATCGTTCATTGAACTAGACCCTGTACACCCGAGTAAGGCATATTCTTTATTTCCTTGTTTGTATCCCCAAATATTAGAATACCCATTGTTTCCTATAGACAATGTGCTCTTTAGGGTAATATTGTATTGCGCTTGGCTAATTAGGCCAATACCTAGGAAGAAGCATAATAGTAAAGTTCTTTTCATTTGGTTTCAATTTTGCTCAAAATAAGCAAAAATCTGACCAAAGTTCGTTGCTCGTCCATTCGGCTCCACTCAGCGACCGGTTACGAACTCACGAGCTCTTGAGCTACGAGTTATTCGCCAACACCTTCGTTATTCTAAGGATCAGCTCGTGCATATTTACAGGTTTAATAACGAAATCATCTGCACCCATACCGATTGCTGTTTGAATCACTTCAACATCATCTAATGCTGATATAAGTATTACTGGTGTTTTTTTATTTTCAGATTTAATAACTTCTAATAATTCTAAGCCCGACATAAATGGCATCATGATATCTGAAATTACCAAGCCTGGTTCTTCATTTTTTAATATTTCTAAGGCTTCTCTCCCATCAGTACTACTTATTACTTCATAACCAGCATTGGTTAATTCGTGTTCAAGTAATTTGATAGCCATTTCTTCATCATCTACAATTAATACTTTCATGGTATTTGATTTAGTTTTTTACGATAGTACTTTTCAAATCAGATATTTCCACTAATGCAGGATCTGTTTGTTCTTTCAAATGTTTAAAGATACTCGGAATCAATTCAATATTCTCCATGTTCTTCGCACTTTTCTCTATTTTTATTAATTCCTCTTTCAACTCTAACATACCCATATAGGCATACGTTGCTTTTAATTTATGAGCATAAAACCCTACCATTTCCCAATTACCCGAAGTAATAGCATCTTGCAAAATTGATAGTGTTTCTGGGGTTTTACTTAAGAATATATCAATCATGTCCAACATAAAAGAGTCGTTCCCTTTAGAAACTTCTTTTAAATAGGTTAAATCGAATACTGCTTTCACTGATTTGAAATTGGAAAGTTGAAGTTATTAATAAAATATGAAATCTTATAATTTATGTACTTCTAGCTCATCTTCACACTCTTCTAATAATGTTTTTATATTCTTTTGAAAAATTGGATGTACCCAATGATTATCTAATTCATACATTGGAATTAGTACAAATTTTCTGTTTGCCATATGTGGATGAGGAATTTGTAATTCTTCAGTATTAACAACAGTATCGTCCATTGAAATAATATCGATATCGATTATTCTTGGTTCCCATTTATGCTTACGAGTCCTTCCCATCGATAATTCAATTTCAATTAATTTCTTCAATAAATCTGAAGGATTTAATTCTGTATGTACTTCAACGCCTTGATTATAAAAATCGTTTTGCTCCCTATTTCCCCAAGCAGCCGTTCTGTAAATAGAGGAAAGCCTACATACTCCTACTTCCTCAGAAATTTTAGTAATCGCAATTTCTAATTGCTTTAAAGGGTTTTCCAGATTGCTCCCAAGTAACAATATCGTTTTCATCGCTTAAAAATAAAGGGATTTTATTATTATTATTGCATATATTAAAAATAAGATGAAACAATTTTTCAAAACCGTTTTTGCTTCTATGATTGGAGCATTCCTATCTATCTTACTTTTGTGCTTTCTAGGGTTCCTTCTACTTATTGGAAGTATCATGTCTATAAGCAAAGAAGAGAAAGTTGAAATTAAAGAACATAGCATTTTACATATTAATTTAAATGAAACAATTCAAGAGCGTGGAAATAATAATCCTTTCAATGTTTCTAGTGTTTTAAACTTTAATGTTGATCAAAACTTAGGTTTAGATGAAATTTTAGCTAGTTTGAAAAAAGCGAGTGAAGATCCAAATATAGATGGCATCTATTTAGATATTTCTGGTGTTAATGCGGGCCTATCTACTACAGAGGAAATTCGCAATGCACTTATTCAATTTAAAGAATCGAAAAAATTCGTTTATGCTTACAGTGAATTCTATACTCAAAAAGGATATTATTTAGCATCTGTTGCCGATAGTATTTTCTTAAACCCATCTGGCTTATTAGAACTAAAGGGCCTAAATGCTCAGTACATGTTTTTTCAGCATGCTTTAGAAAAATTAGAAATTACTCCTGAAATTATTCGTGTAGGTAGCTTCAAAAGTGCAGTAGAACCTTATATGAGCGACCATATGAGCGACTCTAATCGTTTACAAACAAATGTGTATTTATCATCGCTTTTCGGACATATGATCGAGAATATTGCTCTTGCTCGTAAATTGAATGTTGATAGTACTTACAATATTGCAACTAAATTAAAAGTTAGAAATGCAGAAGATGCTGTAACATATCGTTTAGCGGATGCTTTGATTTATAAGGATGAGTTGTTGGATAGATTCGTAAAGAAAACTAATCAAAGTAAAATTGATGAACTAAAATTCATCACACTTAAGAAATATGCAAAAGCGAATCCGGATAAAGTTAAAATTACAAAAAATAAAATCGCTATAATTTACGCGAACGGCGAAATTGTTGGTGGAGAAGGTGATGAGAACAGCATGGGTTCTGAAAGTATTTCTAGAGCAATTCGTAAAGCTCGCTTAGATAGCGATGTAAAATCGATTGTATTACGTATTAATTCTCCAGGTGGAAGCGCCTTAGCTTCTGATGTTATTTGGAGAGAAGTTGTGCTAACAAAGAAAGTAAAACCTGTAATTGTTTCTATGGGTGATGTGGCTGCTTCTGGTGGGTATTATATCGCTTGTGCGGCAGATACTATTGTTGCCGAACCTACTACAATTACTGGATCTATTGGTGTTTTTGGGGTATTATTCAACGCTCAGAAATTCTTCAACAATAAATTAGGTATTACATTCGACCAAGTTAAAATTGGTGAATATGCTGATTTAGGTGATTATACTAAACCCCTTTCTCCAGCTGAGCGTATGATTATTCAAAATGAAATTAATAGAATTTATAACGACTTTACTTCAAAAGTAGCTGCGGGAAGAAATATGCCTCAGGATAATGTAAAGAGAATCGCTGAAGGTAGAGTTTGGAGCGGTATAGATGCTAAGCGAATTGGTTTGGTTGACGTGCTAGGTAATATAGACGATGCAGTGAAAATTGCAATGAACAAATCAAAGGTTTCTGATTATAGAATTGTTAATTATCCAGAATTAGAAGAACCTTTTGAGAAAATCATGAAACAATTAGGCGGAAATGTTAAATCTTATTTTATGCCTGATGAATATAAAGCTCTTGCTCCTTATTTGAATACGCTCGAAAGCATAAAGTCTAACAAGGGGATTCAAGCTCGCTTACCGATTAATTTTCAAATAGACTAAGCATGAAATCTAACAAAGAAATTGTTTCATCTTTAAAACTTCTCGGGCAATTAATGGAATTGCACGATGAGAATCCTTTTAAAATTAAATCGATAAGTAACGCTGCATTCAAACTTGGAAAATACGCTGAATCGCTTGCTGAGAAATCAATCGACGATTTAGCTAAAATTGAAGGTGTAGGTAAAAGTGTAGCTGGCAAAATTGCCGAATTGTTAAATTCAGATAAAATTGAAGAATTAGAGGAGCTAAAGTCGAAAACTCCAGTTGGACTAATAGACATGCTCGGAATTAAAGGATTAGGTCCGAAGAAAATTCAAATTATTTGGCAACAATTAAACATCGATAATATCGGAGAATTGTATTATGCCTGTATTGAAAATAGATTAATTGAAGCAAAAGGATTTGGTTATAAAACTCAAGAAGAAGTAAAAAAACTCATCGAATTTAATTTGATGAATAAAGGCTCACTCCTACTTTCCAATGCTTTAGGAATATTAGAGGAATTGAATGCCAAAATAAAATTATCAGATGCATTACTTGCCTCTGGTCAATTAGCTCGCAATTGTGAAATCATTACAGAACTTTCTTTTACAGTTAAAAAGTCTAATCAAGATGCCATTTTAACTATTATTTCGGCTGAAGAAAATATTCAAGGAGAATTAGTTAATAATACCTGGAAAGGCTTGTGGAATAATACTTCGAGCATACAAATAGATTTTATTTCTGAAGAAAACTGGGTAGTTGATAATTTTATTAAATCTAGTAGTACAGAACATATCGCTTTGTTGCCAAACTTTAACGAAGCAGATATTCGTACGATAAAACCAAGTTCTGAAGAAGAAATATATGCTCATTTGAACATTTCATACATACCACGTGCTATGCGTGAAGGTATGCGTGAAGTTGAATTATCGAAAGAAAATAAAATCCCAACATTAATTCAATTAGAAGACTTACAGGGCAGTTTACACAACCATAGTAAATGGTCGGATGGCATTCATTCCCTTGAGGAAATGGCTGTTTATTGCAAAGAACTTGGATATCATTATTTAGGAATATGTGATCACTCCCAATCTGCTTTTTATGCTGAAGGAATGAAGGTTGAAAAAGTATTGGCACAACATGCAGAGATAGATCTGTTGAATGCTAAATATCCGGATTTCCATATTTTCAAAGGTGTAGAATCTGATATCTTAAATGATGGTTCCTTAGATTACGAAGAAGAGATGCTGAAGCAATTTGATTTCATTGTAGCTTCAGTTCATTCTAATTTAAAAATGGATGAAGAAAAAGCGAACTCTCGTTTAGTAAAAGCGATAGAGAACCCATATACCACTATGCTTGGTCATCCTACTGGGCGTTTATTATTAGCTCGTCAGGGTTATCCTATAAATCACAAATTAATTATCGATGCCTGTGCAGCAAATAATGTATCGATCGAAATCAATGCTAATCCTTTACGTTTAGATTTAGATTGGCGTTGGGTAGATTATGCTTTAAGTAAAGGAGTATATTTAAGTATTAATCCAGATGCTCATAAAAAAGAAGGATATTTAGATATGAAATACGGAGTATTAGTTGGACAAAAAGGGGGATTATCTAAAGAATTTTGTGTTAATGCCTGGAGTTTAGAAAAAATCACTGAATATTTTAAATCAAAACGATAAATGAAAATATTAATCATCCGTTTTAGTTCGATTGGTGATATAGTTTTAACAACACCTGTTATTAGATGCCTCAAAGAGCAGACTAATGCGGAGATTCATTACCTAACAAAATCTGCCTTTCTACCAGTACTTCAGCATAATCCATATATCGATAAAATTCACACACTTTCTTCAATGTTTAATCAAACATTAGAGCAATTGAAGAAAGAGAAATTCGATTTGATTATCGATTTACATCATAATTTAAGAACTGCGAGATTCAAAAAAGCATTAGGTATAAAATCTTATTCTTTCAATAAACTGAATATCCAAAAATGGCTATTGGTGAAATTGAAAATTAATAGAATGCCTAAAGTTCATATCGTAGATCGCTATCTAGACACTTGTAAAAGCTTGGGTGTACAGAATGATGGAAAAGGCTTAGATTATTTTATTGATCAATCGGAAGAAGTAGATATAAAAACATTACCTGAAAAGTTTCACAAAGGATATATTGCTTTAGTAATAGGTGCACAGCATGGTACAAAGCGATTGCCACTATCTAAACTAGAACGTTTTTGTAAGAACAGCACCACTCCCATCATTGTACTCGGCGGTAAAGATGACAAAGCGAATGCTTGGCATATAGAACGTGTAGCACCGGAAAGAATTTACAATGCTTGTGGAAAATATTCCATAAACCAATCTGCATCTTTAGTAAAGCAATCGAGTATTGTTGTATCTCACGACACTGGATTGATGCATATTGCTGCAGCATTTAAAAAAGAGATTTTAGCGGTTTGGGGTAATACTGTGCCCGAATTTGGTATGTATCCGTACCTTACTGAGCATACAAATTTCGAAGTGCCAAACCTGAGTTGCAGGCCCTGTAGTAAAATTGGGCATGTTGTTTGCCCTAAAAATCATTTCCATTGTATGGAAAAGCAAGATATTTCATTGTTAGTTCAATTGGCGAATAATAAACATGAATAAAACGCTCATACTTGCTCGACATGGTAAAGCTGAAAAATCTGATGTCGATAATTTTGATTTTAAAAGAAACCTCACAGAACGAGGAGAATCGGATGTTTTAAAAGTTGCTCAACAACTTTTAAATATTATTACTCCTGAATTAATAGTAAGCAGTCCGGCGAATAGAGCCTATCAAACAGCAAAAATATTTGCAAAAGTTTTTGATATCGATAAAAAAGAAATTGATAAAAATGATAGTATTTACGAGGCTTCCATGAGTGCCTTACTTCATGTAATTAATAATTTAGATAATACAAAAAACTGCATACTAATCACTGGACATAATCCAGCTTTTGAGTATGCAGTTGAATATTTAACTGGCAAGTATATATCAGAACTTCCTACCTCTGGAACCGCAGTAATTGAGTTTCCAATTGATCAATGGAAAATGGTTTCTCAAGGATTAGGCGATTTAAAAAATTTGTTGACTACTTAATCAACTTAAATTTTACAGGAATCATCATTCTTACCTTTACCTTTTTATCATTTTGTTCTGCAGGTTTAAACTTTGGCAAACCATTGATAACATCAGTAATCATCTCATCCATTCCATAACCAATACCACGTTCTACTTTAGTATCTCTCACATCACCATTTTCATCCACAACAAATGATACATAAACTGTTCCATCAACATCGAATTCTCGTGCACTATCTGTGTACTTTGCATGTTTATTAATATAAGTTAATAATGCATCTTCACCGCCTGGAAATTCAGGCATCACTTCTGCAATTAATAGCGGCTTATTTCCGCCAATTCCAGTACCATTTTCATTGAAATCTTCTTTTGGTTTTTCATCTCCAGTGCCAATAACTGTAGTTGTTCCAGCGGTTTTATCCTTTAATTGTTCATCTGTTGGAGGTAAAAGTTCATCTGGAATTTTATCATCAGGAACAATATCCGGAATTGTATTTTTAATCACATCAGAGAAGTTGGGTTGTTGAGTTTCTTTAGGCAGAACAATCTCTTCCTCCTCTTCTAATGGAGGCAAATCGGGCATCACAATTATTATTGTGTCGTATAATGGCGGATCAACTTCAGGAATTGGCGGTGTAGATTTAAATGAACTAAGCAATAAAATTCCACCGAAAGCTATGCCCAGAAATGAAAACATTCCAAGTACACCAAGCATAGAATTTTTGTTGTAGTTCTTTCGAATATCATACGCACCATACTCGTGATTACGGTTTTCGAAAACGATATCAATCCAATTGTTATCGTTTAAATTGATTTGTTTAGACATGTTACAGAAATTTAGCTAGTAAAGCTTTTTTCATGTCGGAATTTTAGTACTTAACGGAGCTGATTGAGTTATATTGTATTGACTGCTTGACTGCTTGATTACTTGACTACTTGATTACTTGACTAATGGACTTATGGACTTATGGACAATATGTATTATTTCAATTAGTCTA
>CAZYBY010000187.1:0-5672 GCA_964645385.1 uncultured Sphingobacterium sp. | reverse complement strand
ATCTCCAGTGCTTGAACCAGAAAACAAAAAGCCAGCAATTATAAAACCAGTGCCAGTGCCAAGTCCTAGTATCGCTTCAAATGCTGGATCGAAAACAGAAGTTGGAGTATTGGAGATGTTAAATTTTGTAGCACAAAAAGTAACAGGCAATGCAGATGCGGAATTGGTAGCAGTGAATGAAAGTAAAAAGTCAGACGGGACAGTGAGAAAGAAATACGATGTTAATTTAGGTATCGTAAAATTTAGTAGAGTAAAAAACACAGAAAAATAAAAAATATTCAAATTGTTAAACCTAATGAAATTATATATTATGAAAAAGTCAATTTTAGTGCTTGGGTTAGTGGTAGGAGTAATCACTTCAAGCGTGAACGCACAGTCTAGAACTGTAAAAGCTGCTAGAGCTATTAATCAAACAAAAGACGCGATTGCAGGCATTATCAACTTAGAGCCAATTGATGTAGTAGCTGAATATGTTCATAAAAAGAAAGATGCAGTTTCAGATTTATACACAGCAAACGATTTGAAATTCGATGCTTCGATGAGTTTAGCTGATACAGGTAAAAGAAAAACTGATACTACAGAAATCAAAGTTGGTAAAACCAGAATTGTCGTAATTGGTGAGCCAAAAATCGAAAAGATATACATGGAGAAAGATTCTACAGGTGATTATGAGTCTGAAAGCAAGGCTAGCAGTAAAGGTGATGATGACGATAAAAAAGACAAAAAACACGAAGGTGAGTTAGAGTTCTCTATCGGATACAATGGCTTATTAGAAAATGGATCTACTAGTTTATCTCCTGCAAATCAAGGATTGAACTTGATCAATGGAAAATCAACAAACGTAAACTTAACTTACAACCACTACTTTAATATTTACAGAGAGAATGTTCGTTTATCAGTAGGTTTAGGATTAGATTGGAATAACTATAGATTAGCTGGTGATAGCACTGCAATTCCAAATGCACCATCATTCGGATTCAATAAAGATTCATTAACAAATACAATTGATTTCACTAAAAACAAATTATTAGCTCGTTATGCAACATTACCAATCATGTTACACTTCAAATCGAATGAATTTAGAAATGGCAAAGCAGTTGGAGTGTCTGGAGGTGTTGAATTAGGATACTTAATCAATGGTAGAGTGAAACAAGTAAGTGAAGTTAAAGGTAAAACTAAAGTAAACGATGGATTTAATTTAAATGAATTACGTTACGGATTCGTGGGAAGAGTTAGCTACGGAAGTATGGGAATCTACGGTAAATACTATCCACAAAGCGTATTCAACAAAAACGAAGGTCCTGATTTAAATACTTTCTGTGTAGGCTTAACTTTCGGGTTAGACTAAACAAGGTTTGATAAATAATAATGCGTAGAGCTCTCCATCTAATGGGGGGCTTTTTTATATATATTTGTATCGCTATAAATTAATTATGAAAAAGTACTTATTACTTGTTTTGCTTTTCTTAGGGAGCAAAACTTTCGCTCAAACTATCCCAAATGGAGGTTTCGAGTCATGGACAAACTTGATATTCTTTTACGAGCCACAAGGTTATGTAACTACAAACTATGCGTCTGTTTTACTTGGAACCGGAGGATTACCAAGAGCGAATGTTAGTAGATCAACAACTAAACAATCTGGAACCTATTCAGCCAAATTAGAGTCGTATGCTCAAAATGTTGGTGATACTTCAGGAGTGCCGGGATTAATGATTACCGGAACATTAGATTTAGCTAACGTAAACATAGTTCCAGGAATTCCAATTTCTGGAGGTCGTCCAACTGAGTTAAATGGTTTTTATAAATATGCAGAAGGGAATAGACCAGATTCTGGGATTATCACAGTGTTATTATCAAAATATAATCCATTAGCAGGAGGTTTAAACATCGTAGGAATTGGTGGAGGAGTATTTAATAATACGGCAAACTTTACTGCGTTCTCAGCTCCAATACAATACCTTACTTCAGAAACACCAGATACAGTCATCATTATTATGGGGACTACTACTAATATAGGATTAGATAGTACTGCTTTAACATCAGCGCCAGTAGGTTCTGTATTATATGTAGATAATCTTACATTTTCTGGTAATGCGCCAAACGCTGTTGGTTCAGTTGATAAATTAATTGAAGCAGCTTTATATCCGAATCCGAGTTCTGATAAAATCACAATTGATTATACACAAGCTACAACTTCTGCAGTAGAGATTAAATTAGTGAGCTTAGATGGAAGAGAAGTTTATGTTGATCATAAATACTTTAATGCAGGCAAACAAAAGATTTCAATCGACTTAGCAAATATCAATGCTGGAATGTATCAATTGGTATTAAATACTAATGATGGATCTGTACGTAAGGCATTAGCAGTTGTGAAATAGAAAATTAAAATTCCAATCTCTAAATACAAAAAATCCTGTTCTGAAAAGCGCGGGATTTTTTTTTGAAAGATTGTATCACACAGCCAATCTTAAAAATATATCTAAATCTATTTTAAGAATAAAATACTCAAATGAAGTAGACTGAAAATAGTGCTAGAAAAGATTGCAAGTTTTATGATTTTGGAAGAAAGGCGATTAGCAAATATTACTCAAGAAGATTTGGCTGTAAAGATTAGTGCTAAAAAAGGGTTATCTCTAGGATATAGAATGGTCATTCAGATATACAACTTTCTACATTATACAAACTTCTGGGATTTGGTCTAGAGAAAAAAGTAGAATTAAGCATTAAATAAAAAAATCCCGCTTCATTTCTGAGCGGGATTTTTAATATTTAGACGGTCACTATACGGCGGTCATTGAGCGGAGCCGAAGTGAACGTTAAAGTAGTGATTCTACTAAAACTACCACTTTATCTGAAAGAACCTCGATAACTCCACCAGAGATGGTCATTTCTTGGTTACCTTCTTTTGCTTTAAATTTTAATGTACCCTTATCTAAAGTAGAGATAATAGGAGCGTGGTTATTCAAGACTTCAAAAGAGCCTGAAGTACCAGGTACACTCACTGAGTTTACTTCTCCTGAATATACTTTTTTATCGGGTGTTAATATTTCTAATAGCATAATATTAAGCGTTAGCTTCTGCGATTAATTTTTTACCATTTTCGATTGCTTCTTCAATAGTACCAACTAAGTTGAAAGCCATCTCAGGATACTCATCTACTTCACCATCCATAATCATGTTGAATCCTTTGATTGTTTCTTTGATATCTACTAACACACCTTTTAAACCAGTGAACTGCTCAGCAACATGGAAAGGTTGAGATAAGAAACGTTGAACACGACGAGCACGAGATACAACTAATTTATCTTCTTCAGATAATTCGTCCATACCTAAGATTGCGATGATATCTTGTAATTCTTTGTAACGTTGTAAGATTTCTTTCACTCTTTGAGCACAACCGTAGTGTTCAGTACCGATAATTTCTGGAGCAAGGATACGTGAAGTAGAATCCAATGGATCTACCGCTGGGTAAATACCTAACTCAGCAATTTTACGACTTAATACTGTAGTAGCATCTAAGTGGGCGAAAGTTGTAGCTGGTGCAGGGTCAGTTAAGTCATCGGCAGGTACGTAAACCGCTTGTACCGAAGTAATAGATCCTCTTTTTGTTGAAGTGATTCGCTCTTGCATCATACCCATCTCAGTAGCTAATGTTGGTTGGTAACCTACCGCTGAAGGCATACGACCTAATAGCGCTGATACCTCAGAACCTGCTTGCGTGAAACGGAAGATATTGTCGATGAAGAATAAGATATCACGACCACCACTTTGCTCATCACCATCACGGAAGTATTCCGCAACTGTTAATCCTGATAATGCAACACGTGCACGTGCACCAGGAGGCTCATTCATTTGACCGAATACGAATGTTGCTTTTGAATCTTTTAATGCAGTGTGATCTACTTTAGATAAATCCCATCCACCTTCTTCCATCGAGTGCTTAAATTCTTCTCCGTAACGAATGATGTTTGCTTCAATCATCTCTCTTAATAAGTCGTTACCCTCACGAGTACGCTCACCCACACCTGCGAATACCGATAAACCATCATAAGCTTTCGCGATGTTGTTGATCAATTCTTGAATTAATACTGTTTTACCTACACCGGCACCACCGAACAAACCAATTTTACCACCTTTTACGTATGGCTCTAATAAGTCGATTACTTTAATACCTGTGAACAAGATCTCCGTTTCAGTTGATAAATCTTCGAATCTTGGTGGCTTATTATGAATGGCACGGCCATTTGCTTTACTAACTTCACCCATACCATCGATAGCATCACCAACTACGTTAAATAAACGTCCTTTGATGTCCTCGCCGATAGGCATTGTGATAGGCGTTTCTGTATCAACTACATCCATTCCACGAACTAACCCGTCTGTAGAATCCATCGCAATTGTACGTACTCTGTCTTCACCTAAATGTTGTTGACATTCTAATACGATTTTCTGACCATTTTCTTTAGTCACATACAAAGCATCGAAAATGTTTGGCAATTTCGCACCTTCAGCTGCGAAGCTAACGTCCACTACTGGACCGATGATTTGAGCAATTTTCCCAATATTTGGCATAATTAATCTATTATTTTTTCGTGCCGCAAAGTTAACTTTTCTTACCTAATTTCAAACCGATTGTTAAAATAAAATCAACATTTTTAATAGGATACGGCATCGACCTATAAATTTACCCCATTTTAGCCCTTTTTATAGTATTTGGCTGAGTTTTAGGACTTCTAAAAAATGTGGAAAAAGCGACCAAAAAAGCAGCAAAACATTCTTTAATTTTGGTACTCATTATTTGACATGCCTGATTTTTCACATTTACACGTACATACTCAATATTCTCTCCTCGATGGAGCTGCCGATATAAAGAAGCTTTTCAAAAAAGCATCAAACGACGGCATGAAAGCTCTTGCTATTACAGACCATGGGAATATGTTTGGGGCGTTTAAATTTGTAGCGGAGGCTGGTAAACATGGGGTAATACCTATTGTAGGTCGTGAATTTTATGTCGTAGAAGATCGTCATAAGCGTCAGTTTACAAAAGACGACAGAGATGTTCGTTACCATCAACTTTTATTAGCAAAGAATGCTCAAGGCTATAAAAACCTTGTAAAACTATGCTCTTTAGGCTATATCGAAGGTTTATATGGTAAATATCCTCGTATAGATAAGGAGTTAATTCTGAAATACCACGAAGGTTTAATTGCTACAACTTGTTGTATAGGAGCCATGGTTCCGAAGGCTATTCTTCGTAAAGGCGAGAAGGAAGCTGAGCAAGAATTCAAATGGTGGTTAGATATTTTTGGCGAAGATTATTATATCGAATTACAACGCCATAAAATGCAAGACCAAGAGAAAGTTAATCAAGTACTTTTAGGTTTTGCTCAAAAATATAATGTTAAAGTTATTGCTTCAAACGATTCTCATTATGTAGATCGTGAAGATTCTAATGCCCATGATATTTTATTATGTATTAATACTGGCGAAAAACAAAGTACTCCTACAAATAAAGAATTTTCTGATGATGATTCTTTTGTAAAAGGGACTCGTTTTGCTTTTTATAACGATGAGTTTTATTTCAAAACTCAGCAAGAAATGAATCAGCTTTTTGCAGATGTGCCTGAAGCTATTGATAATACAAATGAAATTGTAGATAAAATCGAAACCTT
>CAZYBY010000186.1:0-1563 GCA_964645385.1 uncultured Sphingobacterium sp. | reverse complement strand
CATAAATATCGTTAGTCTTTTTACCTTCGATATTCGTAATATGACCAGCATACGTTTTCTTAGTTACTAGGAGGAATGTTTCATAGATTTTGTCAGGTTCCAACTCAATAAAGGATTTTTCAATCCTATATTTTTCTTTAAGTTCTGCTTCTAGAGCAGCATGGAACAGGTCAAGTTCTTCTTTCTGGTCAAGATCTTTACCTGCAGCTACGAATACTGAGTCAGTGTCTCCATAGATAACCTTGTAGCCTCTGGACTCAAAAAATCCTTTGGCAAACATGATAACCCATTGTCCAAAAAGTGTGATACTTTCTGCAATGTCAATGGAGAAATACCTACCGTATTCAAGCCCCATAATTCCATAGATAGAGTTAGAGAGTTCCTTGACAATAATTTCATCAGAAACAACTCTTTCCCAGATTGGACCTTTGTTGGTCCCTTCTTCAATCATTTGGAGTTTAAGATTCTTGTACTCTTTACGTTTTGTCATCATTTCACTTAGTGCTAAGTTGATGACAGATGGTTCCTTCTTAAAGAAAGTTTTCTTCATGTTTCCCTTTTGGCGTTTCATGTTGAATGTACCTGGGTTGATAATCAATTCAGGACTATCTTTCATCATGATCGTGTCAAACCCAATGTTTGAAGTACGCATCATTGTAGGGTACAGACTTTTGAAGTCAAATGAATATACTTTCTTGTAGTAACCAACGACTGGATCTAGAACAATAGCTCCAGCGTATTTAGCTTCATCTTTAGTGACATCATCAGGGTTTTCATTACCTCTGATATTGTCTTGATGACGCTCTTTAATTGCTCTTAATGAAGTTGTACAGTATTTTTGGATACCATGTGCAACTTTCATGATATAACAATCTAGCATCGAGTACAAACCAAACTGGCATGGGGGAATCCCACACCAGCTGGACTGTTTAATCATCATAGCAGAGACGTTGAGTTTTTCATCAAGTTCTTTTACTAAGATGCAGTCCTGGATATTGTACTCTTTAAGTTTTTCCTTATTCTTTTTGTAAAGAACGTGGATTGGCTCTTCGTGTTCAACCTTACCTTTACCCAAGAAATGCTTGGATACGTAGTCAAGTTTGAATTGTTTTATGTGACTATCGAACCGGAAAATATGGCGGAATCTCTTTAACAGGTCGTAATGTCCTATCTCATTCCAACAGTAAAGTTTCCAATCCTTATGGAGGTCATATCTTCTCATTCGAGCTTTCAAGTATGGAACGTCGAACTCCTTACTATTCCACCCTAGAATTAGATCGTAACCTTTGATCATTTGCGGAAACTTGACCATGAGGGCTTTTTCACTTTTATCAGTCATAGATGCTAGACTTTCAAAGTAGACTTTACCTTCATTATCAACCGCTGCAAAAGATACGACTCGATCTCTACCAATAACGATTGTTTTTTCAGAGTCATCTGTTTCAATATCGAAGTAGAGTTTTCTAGAGTTTTGACACACTTCAATTTCCTTGTCTACATACCATCGTTTGTCAAGAGCTAAGTCACCTTCGTAAGTTTGAATCTTACTTTCTTCCAGTGCAA
>CAZYBY010000185.1:0-2393 GCA_964645385.1 uncultured Sphingobacterium sp. | reverse complement strand
TACAGCTTAGACGACGGTCCGAGACAAACCTCGAATGTATTTGAAAACGTACCGCTGGGTGAACACACCATCACGGTTTGGGATACCGAAGGAGGCATGGACAACAGTTGTGATCCATTGGTGATTAGTGGTGTATCGATTATCGATTATCCGCATTACTTCACTCCGAATGGAGACGGTATTCACGATACGTGGAATATTGTAGGATTAAGTAGTCAAATCAACGCAAAAATTTATATATTTGACCGCCAAGGAAAACTCATCAAGCAAATCAGTCCAGCCTCTCCTGGATGGGATGGTACCTACAACGGTTACCTTATGCCTGGAACGGATTACTGGTTTAAAGTAGAATACCTTGAAGGGAATATTGTAAAAGAATTTAAAGCCCATTTCTCATTAAAACGATAATACAATGAAACTGAGACGTTTGTTCCTAATTGTAGGACTGCTACTTGCTAAACCCATTTTTTCACAGGAGATTTTACCGGTCTATTCCGATTATCTCTCTGATAACTATTTTTTATTACACCCTTCGATGGCAGGTGCTTCAAATTGTGCAAAATTACGTTTGACAGCGCGTCAGCAATGGTTTGGACAAGAGGATGCTCCAGCGCTACAGACTTTAAGTTTTAATGGAAGTTTGACGGATAAGGATGGTATGGGTATCATTTTAATTAATGATAAAAACGGTTACCATTCACAAAAAGGTTTCCGTTTAGCGTATGCCCACCACATTATGTTTTCAAGAGATAATATTGATTTAAATCAGTTGTCATTTGGTATTAATGCTGGTTTTGCACAAAGTTTATTGGATGAAACTAGTTTTTTATTGAATAATCCTTCTTACGATCCAATTATTGATGGAACTATTGTTCAAAAAGCATCTTATTTCAATATGGATATTGGTGCTTCGTATAATTACATGGATTTCTATGCCCATTTTACGGTTAAGAATGCGGTAGCCAATGCACGTCGTTTGTATACAGATCGTGAGCCAACTAATTTAAGACGTTTGTTGTTTAATATGGGATATACTTTTGGTGATACGGAAACGATTCAGTGGGAACCTTCCTTTATGTTACAACATGTTTTTCAAACGAAGGAAACTACTGTGGATTTGAATGTGAAAGCGTATAAAGATCTTGAATTTGGAAAATTATGGGCGGGATTATCCTATCGCAGAAGTTTGGACGGTGCAGAATATATTGAAGGTGTATCTGTGAATAACCAGAAAATGCAATACATTACACCGATTTTAGGGGTAAATTATAAAAGTTTCATGTTGTCGTATACCTATTCTCATTTGATGGGTAATGTGAAGTTTGATAATGGTGGTTTTCATCAAATCACGCTTGGTTTGAACTTGTTCTGCAAGCCTGAAAAATACCACTGTAATTGTCCTGCAGTTAATTAATAATCAACTTATAAATCCCGATTCGTCGGGATTCTTTTTTTTATATGAAAATAATTAAACCCGTTCGCGGAATAGCACCCGTCATACCTGAAGATTGTTATGTTGCTGAGAATGCAACAATTGTTGGCGAAGTAACCTTTGGCAGTCAGTGTAGCGTTTGGTTTAACGCTGTTGTGCGCGGCGATGTACATTCTATAACAATAGGAAACAAAGTAAATATTCAGGATGGAGCTGTGATTCATGCTACGTATCAAAAACATCCAACAGTCATTGGTAATAATGTTTCCATTGGTCATAATGCCATTGTTCACGGTTGCACGTTGCATGACAATGTGTTAATTGGCATGGGAGCGATTGTAATGGATGGCTGTGTGGTTGAAAGTAATTCGATTGTAGCGGCAGGTTCTGTGGTGACACAAAATACGGTGGTGGAATCGGGGACAATTTATGCCGGTGTACCCGCTAAGAAAGTAAAAGAACTCAATGCTTCGGATTTTGCTGGAGAAATAGAGCGCATTTCGAATAATTATGTGATGTACTCGGGTTGGTTTAAAGAAATGGAATAGTACCTGATAAAACCTTATAACTCCTCATTTAGCCCCGATTGCGCCGGTATCCTCACCTGACGTCAGGAAGGTGAGATAAAGGCAAAAGCGGGAAGGTAGGCGATAGATGCACGGGTATGTGCTCCTTATTCACTAAAACGGCAACAAACTTCTGCCGTGCACGAGTACTTTTGGATTGATCAGTACAATACTAAAAACTCCGGTAACAATCAGGAATTTTAAGATTAGGTGGAGCGTTAAATAATCTTTTTTTGCTCGTGATCGGCGGACAAATAGGCTAAAGCCAATGAGACCTAAAGTGGCACTGTAAAAATACAAATCCATATAGCCTACATCATACACTTCGATTAAAAAGTATAAAGGTACTAGGGTAAATAATGTGAGTCCGGTTAAAATGGAATGTGCCGTTTTTT
>CAZYBY010000184.1:0-2922 GCA_964645385.1 uncultured Sphingobacterium sp. | reverse complement strand
AAAAAATTAAATAGCCCAGTAGTATTAACTTCTGTAATGAATTTAAAATACGAAGAATTAAATTTAGAAATATACCCAAATTCAAGTACTGATGAAATTACTATCAATTGGGAGGCAGATCAACAAGCCTTAAGCATTGATATTTATGATGTGTTTGGTGAATTAGTATTTAGTAAAACTGTTAATAATGCTGAAGGTTCTATAACATTTACAAAAGAAGAATTGAATCTTTCAGCTGGAACATATATTATCAAAAACAAACAAGGAAATTCTATAAGTCAAAATAAAATTATAATCCTATAAATATCAATTATGAAGAGAAATCTACTCTTATTATTAGTAATGCTCTTTACCACCTCGTTGTATGCACAAACAATACGAGGAAAAGTTACAGATCTTGCGAAAGAACCTGTAATTGGAGCAGGAGTTGTAATAGAGGGCACACAGTTTGCCACTGTTACAGATGCGTTAGGTAATTTTTCTTTCGGAAAATTACAGCCGAACACGAAGTACAGATTAAAAATCACGATGCTTGGATTCCAAGCGATTGTAAAAGACGTACAAACAACAACGAGTGATCAAGGATTTTCTTTCACGATGAGAGAAGATTCAAAGCAACTTGAAGATGTAATTGTTGTTGGATATGGTACAAAAACAAGAAGAGAGGTAACAGGTTCTATCTCTAGAATTTCCTCAAAAGAACTTAATGATTTACCTGTACAAAGTTTTGAGTCTGCATTACAAGCTAAACTTCCGGGAGTTCAAGTAACAACTGGTAGTGGATTAGCGGGATCAGCAGCTAAAATTTCAGTTCGTGGTATTAGTTCTATCTCTGCAGGTGGTGATCCATTATACGTAGTAGATGGTATTCCTATTACACAAGATTATTTCTTATTGGGTAATAATGGTGGTATGAATATGAATCCTCTTGCGTCTATCAATCCAGATGATATTGAGTCTATAGATGTTTTGAAAGATGCTGCGGCAAATGCTATTTATGGTTCAAGAGGATCTAATGGTGTTATTCTAATTACTACTAAGAAAGCTAAAAAGGGAGTGGAAATTTCATACAATGGATCAGTAGGTACATCTCAACCAACAGCTCTTCCGAATATGTTAAATTCAACTCAATATTTACAATTATATCAAGAAGCTTATGAGAATGATGGTGGAGTAGGTTTAGCAACTTTACCAGGTGGGATTTCTTGGGATGATGCTCGTAAAACGAATACGAATTGGGTGGATTTAATGACTCAAACTGGCATAAAAAATTCACATAACGTAGGCGTGTCTCAAGGCACAAATAAATATTCTATTCTTGGAAACTTGAGTTATTCGAATAATGAAAGTTATATGGTTGGGAATAGCTATGATAGAACTTCATTAAGATTGAATGGTGATTATAGATTTACAAATAACCTAAAACTATCATTAAACTCATCAATTTCTAGAGGGGTAAATCATCGTGTAAATGCAGCATGGTCTGGTGGATTAGGTTCTGCAATGTCTACAGCTTTGCCTATTTATCCAGTATATAATCCTGATGGATCATTATGGAGAGGTGGAGACAATCCGATGATTGCTCAATTGCATAAAAAGTGGACAACAAATGAAGATCGTACAATAAATGGTGCTCAATTAGAATATCGTTTAAATGATCAATTTAGCTTCAATGCTAACGCAAACATTGATTATATGAATATCAACGATGATGTTTATCAGGATAAAGAATTTGATCAGAACACTGCTCACGCAGGGTTTGCAAGTAGAGGTGTTACTACTGTAAAAAACTACAACTATTTTGTTCAAGGTACATACGATGTGAAGACTTCGATTAAGCATAAACTGAAAATTATGGCAGGGTATGAATATCAAAGAGCTATTACACATCGTAAAAGTTTTAATGCTACAAATATGAAAGACGATTTCAGTCATCCTGATGCTAAAATCGAAGACTCAATTTTGTATTCATATAATTTTTATCCATCTACTCCATCTGAATGGAAATTTAATTCCATCTTCACAAGAACTAGTTATTCATACAAGAACAAAATATTTGTTGAAGGAACATTCCGTGCAGATGGTTCATCAAGATTTGGTAAAAACAATCAGATTGCTTACTTCCCTGCATTGTCAGCTTCATGGTTAATGACTGAAGAAGGATTCATGGCTAATTTCCCAATAATTAGTATGTTAAAAGTAAGAGGTAGTATTGGTAGAAGTGGAAATGCAAACATTGGAGAAACAGATCGTTTTTACACTTGGGGTGTAAGCAATACAGGATATAATGGAACACCTATTACTTATCCAATAAAATTGGGCAACGAGAATTTAAAATGGGAAACATCAGTTACTCAAAACATTGGTTTAGATGTTGGATTTTTGAATGATCGTATTCAAGTTACTGCAGAATATTATCATAGAACGACGAAAGATGTGTTGATGAATTTATCTCTACCATCTTCTGTAGGCTTAGCTAATTATACTGCGAATATTGGAGAAGTATTAAACAGAGGAGTTGAATTCTCAATAACTTCTAGAAACATAGAAAAACCAAACTTTAAATGGACTACTAATTTTAATATTGCGAACAATTATAATGAGGTTGTGAGTACAGGATTGTTTTCATCTGATGCAGTTGGAGGTGGTACGAATGATACGCGTGTGCAAGTTGGAAGTCCTATTGGTACAAACTTCTTAGTTCGCTACTCACATATTGATGCGGCAACAGGTCGACCAGTTTATTTAGATATTAATGGTAACGAAACTTTCGAATGGAATCCAGTAGATCGTGTAGTTGCAGGAGATGTATTACCTGAAGCTATAGGTGGATTAAATAACATGTTTAGTTACAAAAACTGGGATTTTAGTTTCTTGTTCAACTTCGTGATAGGTGGTGATATTTATGAGTCGTCTGCAAAA
>CAZYBY010000183.1:0-2393 GCA_964645385.1 uncultured Sphingobacterium sp. | reverse complement strand
AATATGCTTCTGTAGTTGCAGGAAATACAAAGACAGCTTTTGATGTTTCAGGTTTTAAACCAAACGAAAGGGAAAGAAATGTAGTTGCTGATATTCCTGTAAAATATGGGAAAGCACCTAAATACAAATTTATTAAAGGAGACAAAGCCAAAGATTTAAAAGTTGTAACAAGAGAAGATTTAATTAGTGCATTGGAAAAATGCCACGACACAGTTTGGCAAGGTGGTAAACTTGCACCTACAACAGCTTTTGACGAAGTTTCAAAGTTATTGTTCTGTAAAATGAAAGATGAAAAAGATGGGACAAAAAACAAAGACTATTATCGTTTTCAAATTGGAACACACGAAACAGCTGACGAAGTAGCTGACCGAATTGACGAAATTTATCAAGAAGCAAAAAAACAAGACGAAGAAGTTTTTAAAGAGGATATAAGACTTGAACCCAAAGTAATATATAGTGTTGTAGAACACTTGCAAGGTTTAGCTTTAAATAAAACCGACCTTGATACAAAAGGAGTAGCCTTTGAAAAATTTATGGTGGACTACTTCAAAGGGAAAATGGGGCAATTTTTTACACCAAGACCTATTATAGATTTTGCAGTTAAATTGTTACAACCAAAACACACCGATTTAGTCATTGACCCAAGTTGTGGTAGTGGTGGCTTTTTACTTTCTGTTTTAGATACTGTAAGAAAAGACAGCGAAAGAGATTACGAAGAAAAAGAGGCAGATAAAATTTGGCACAAATTTGCTGAGAAAAATTTATTTGGTATAGAGATAAATGACCAAATTGCTCGTATTTGTAAAATGAATATGATTATTCACGATGATGGACATACAAATGTAATCAGTACAGATAGTTTAACATTTTTGAAGAACATAAAAAAAATACATAAAGGTTTCCAAGAAAATCATTTTGATTTACTATTAGCAAATCCACCATTCGGAGCAACTGTTAGAAAGGTTGAAAAAGAGGAAAAATATCTTGACCAATATAAATTAGGGGAAGGACGACAAAATCAAAAGACTGAAATACTTTTTATTGAAAGGTGTATTGATTTTCTAAAAGAAGGAACAGGAAGAATGGGTTTAGTTCTACCTGATGGTATTCTTACTAATTCAACTTTAAGTTATGTAAGAGATTTATTATTGGATAGATGCCAAATAACAGCCATAGTTTCTTTGCCACAATTTGCATTTAGCCACTTTGGAGCAGGAGTAAAAAGTAGTTTGGTTTTTGCTCGTAAAAAAGCACCAGATGAAGTTTTAGAAGATTATACAATTTTTATGGCAATAGCTGAACAAATAGGCTATGATACTACAGGAAGAGATACTAAAGACAAAAATGATTTATTCGGTAAGGAAAAAATAATTGATGAAGAAGGAAGAGAAAAAGAGATAATTCAAGACAATTCAAGAATTCTTGGATTATTCAGAAATTTTGAAAGTAATAATCTAAATGAAATTCCAGAAGAATGGCAATCAAATGTAATTATTACAAAATTAAGTGAACTTGAAAACAAGCTAGATGTTGAAAGCAATATAAAACGTAAAACAAATAAAAAATTAGTTTCAAAATTCCCTATTAAAAAGCTTGGTGAAATTGCAAATTTGAAAAGAGGTCCATTTGGTGGCAGTATCAAAAAGGAAATATTTGTAGACGATATGCCTGAAAACTATCAAGTATATGAACAATATAATGCAATTAATAATGACCCTTATAGAGGAAGATACTTCATTAATCCAGAAGACTATAAAAGGTTAGAAATGTTTGCAGTTCAAGAGAACGATATTTTAATGAGTTGTTCAGGTACAATTGGAAAACTAACTATAATACCAAATGACTTTAGAAAAGGCGTAATCAATCAAGCATTATTAAGAATTCGTCTTACTGATACAGATGTGGATTTTAGGTATTTTAAATTAATATTTTCAAAAGTAATAGAAGAACTTATAAGTGGCAATGAGTTATCATATGGAGGAGTTATTAAAAATATAGCTTCTGTCCAAGAATTGAAAGAGATTAAAATTCCAATTCCACCTATTGATATCCAATTACAAATAGCCGAAAATTACGAAAATGCGATTATTGAACGAGACAGAAAAATCGAAGAAGCAAATAGAGAGTTAGAAGCTGTAAAAAATAATATTGAAAACTTAATTATTGAATAGGCAATGAAGATTAGTTTTCAAATAATTCATAATTTTCAAAATGAACCTCTTAAAGTAATTGGTAATGCGTTGCATTTAACATTACAAGATGATTTGTATATTGAAATTGACTTAAGAACTACATTGTATTTTCTCAAAATTAATCTCAATAAATTATTGGCTTCAAACGAAAGACTTTTATATTTTGATATTGATATTGATACTTCAATTTATGACTTGACA
>CAZYBY010000182.1:0-2955 GCA_964645385.1 uncultured Sphingobacterium sp. | reverse complement strand
GATTAATTTCTATTTTTTGTTTTTGTGCGAAGCTGCGATGAAAGTCGTGGCTTCTGCTATTTTAGTGCTATCCGAAAGAATAAAAGAAATAATTTGGTATATATCAAAATTATTTTCTACCTTTACAAAACAATAAACTTATCAACATTATGTTAGAAAGACAATTTAGAAATTGGTGCTTCAAATTTGACGAGGAAACCAAAGTAATGCTTGTATTCAAGGAGCAAGAATTAATAAGCCGAACAATTTGGGAGAACTGGGACAAAATGGACTTCATACACTCGGTCAAGAGTTCAGTAAAGTTACTGGTACAATACGAAGCTCCTATACAGGTAGGCGATACAGTAGAAGTGGACGATACTATGTACAACGATGCTTCAAGCATAGGAAAAGTATGGGTAGGAAAGGTATTAGCCATAACTGCTGATAGGAAATATATGTTAGAAAATACTGATAAAGACAGCGGATACATAGGAAGAACATTTGTTAGATTATCTTACTTACTGGACAAAATTGTAAAATAGTATGGTAAGAGAATTAGTGTATTTTCTATCCTTAGATTTGAATAAAATAGTGATAGATAGTATTAATTGCAAACAAAGATTTCAAGAATGTATAGTACACATTTTTGAGATAGAAAAACTGTTGGTAGATATACCAACAGGAAACCCTTTTGGAGATGAATTAGTAGCCAAGTTGGAAGAAAGAGTAGTCGAATTGAGGGTATTAGCTCTTAGAGCAGATGAGCTAATTAACGAAGATTTTTTACACCTATATAGTGAATAAAATTATTTTTACATCTATATAGTGTAATTCAAAAATTTTTATTATTTTTACACCCAGACAATGTAAAAAATACTAAAATGAAAAAACTGCACCTATATAATGTAAAAATGAGTTAATACCTTATATAGATGTAAAAAAGTAGAAAAATGAGTAAAAAGGGTAGTTTTACCCAAAAAGTTGGTTAATTTTTGGCAACTAACTGGGAGTAAAACACCCCCCCCCCTAAAGGGGGGGGTGTCTCACAGGGAGTTGTCCAGTTAGGTATCAAACAAGCAAAAAATGAAAAATAGGAATTTATGGCAATGGTTCAAGAGTACGAAGAAAATCTTTTAAAATTTTTAGTTCAAGACAGAACGGCAAAAAAATACATTGGGGAAATTGAGTCAACAGTTTTTGGTACAGCCGATTATCAGATTGTTTACGAATTGCTGGAGGCTTACTACAAAGAGTTCAAAGCACAGCCAGAGAAAGCGAATTTGTTGCAATATTTCTCTGACAAGTCAGAGGAGCAGAATTTGAACGCAGAGGTCAAGAAGCATTTGGAAAAAACTATTAGACAAATGTTCGAGCCGATGGATGCAGAGAGTGGTCAAATTCGTTCAACTTTGGTAGAATTTTGTCAGAGGAGAATGGCAAAGGATTTAATCAAGGATTTTGCTCCAAAAATCAACAAAGCGAATACAGGCGATTTTAGCCACTTTTTGGCACAGGTTGGTAAGATACATCGACTAAAGGAAAATCTTGAAGAAAATGATGCCAATAGGGGCGAATTTCTACTATTAGACCACAGGTCTGGAACACAGGAAGTGCAGGAGGCGACTCCGACCTACTTAAAAGCGTTAAATCGAATGACCGCAGCAGGAGGTTTTTACACTCCACAGTTGATAATTTTAATGGCAGCTCCGAAATCGTTTAAAACAGGTACAATGATAAATTTGGCTGTAAATTTTGTCAGAGATGGAATTAAGGTTTATTATGCCGATTGTGAGAATGGGGAAAAGAAAATTCGTGATAGAGCAAAGCAATGTATGGTAGGGGCAACTTTCAATGAGTTACGCTCTGGGGATTTGGACGATATGCTGGAGGAAATGGTAAAAAGATTTAAGGTAAGAGGAGGAGATATGAAAATAGATTTTTATCCTCCGAAAGTGAAATCCATAGCAGATGTGGAGGCAGAATTAGAATATTTGAGAGATGAATATAATTGGATACCAAATATGATTTGTTACGATTATTTGGATTTGATGAAGCCGATAAACCCAAAAGTAACAGACAAAAGGCTGGCGATACAGGAAGTGTATTTTGATGCAATACGTTTGAACAAGAAATGGGGAACATTTGCAATTACGATGTCGCAGGTAACGAGAGATGCGGTAAATAAGAAAACTTTGAGTATGAAAGATTTTGCCGAAGATTTCGGTAAAGCAGCTAACGCTCATGCAGCATTTGCATTATGTCAAGATGAGGAGGAAGAAAAATTGAATATAACGAGGATAGTACCAGTAATGCAGAGAGAGGGTGTTCAGCAGGTACACGCCAAGCCTTGTTATGTTTATCAAGACAGGGAAAGGATGTTGGTAGAGGAAATGGATACAGACGAGATTTTTGAGGAGCTTAAAAGAGAGAAAAAAGTAGAGGTTAAAAAAGGAAATTATAAAAAGAAAACTTTAAAAGATGAATAAGAGCAAATTAACAAAAAAAGATTTGGTGTTCAAGTTGGAGCAAGAATTAAACTTGACTGCAAAAGATGCAAACAAAGCTGTGGAGGTTATACTGAAAAGCATTAACGAAACTTTGTTGAATGGAGAGGATGTAGTGTTACTGCATACAGGTACTTTGAAGAGAGTAAAGGTCAAGCCATTGAAAAGTATGTTTGGAAAAGAGGTAGATATTGCAGAGCGATATATGGTCAAATTTGAGATGAGTAGAACATTGAGACAGGACTTGTTGGATGTATCAACTGGTAAAATGGAGAAGATGAACTCTTTAGAGAAATTTAGAAATTCTTTAAAAGTAAAAAAGAAAAAATAATTTGGTATATCCAAAAATTTAATTATCTTTACATAAACAAAAAATAACTCTATAAAATAATATCAGATGGGAAATAATAAAAAAATTGATGTACAGCCTTTAATAAAATCAATAGAAGATTTCAGATTGAAATTATTA
>CAZYBY010000181.1:0-2750 GCA_964645385.1 uncultured Sphingobacterium sp. | reverse complement strand
AGTACATTTAAAAAAGCAGGCAATATTAAAACACCCGATTATTATTTATCGAATAGTGGTTTCGAAGAGAAAAACTTTTCTTGGTCGCTAGCCTACCAATGGAAAAAAATAAAAACTGAATTATTCTATTCTCAATTCAATACAGATATTGGTGTGTTCAAAGGTGCGCATATTGGAAACCTAACAGATTTAGAAAAAGCATTTAATGCTACTACACCATTATATACTTCTGGTTTCAATTATAAAATTGATCGCCCCAAACAACATGTAGAACATGAACTTTTCAAATCTAAAACTGATTATATTATAAATGATGATTCTAAATTCAGTTTAGTCCTTGCTCGTCAATATAATTTACGCGATGAATATGATAAGGATTTACCATTGAACGACTCATTAGCCGCATTGAACAAACCAGAGCTTCACTACGAAATTACTACATATTCAGGAGATCTTTCATTTCAACATTCATTCAACGAACGTTTGAATAGTAGTATCGGAATAAATACCATTCAGCAAGTAAATACTTATGAAGGACGCGCTTTCATTCCGAATTTTATTAATAATAATTATGCCATCTATTCTATTCATCAATATAAATTAAAAAATATCATGTTCGATTTCGGTATTCGATACGATTATGAATTTTTGAAAATATATCAATGGAAATCTAGTAGTGTATTATATTCTCCTGAAAAAACTTTTCAAAACATAAGTTTTAATACTGGATTAGATTGGAAAATATCTGATAAAATTTCTTATCATTTTAATGTTGGAACTGCATACCGCGCTCCAAGTGTAAATGAATTATATGGTAGTGGACTTCATCATGGAGAGGGTAAGTTTATATATTCTGATGAAAATATTCAGGCTGAAAAAGCAAAAGCAATTATTACTGGTATAGAGTTGAATGAATATAAACGAATTTCAGGGCACCTAGATTTCTATTTTAAACAAATGGATGGTTATATCTATTTAAAACCGGTATTCCCCGCTACACTTAGTATACGTGGTGCTTTCCCGAGTTTTAAGTATGAACAACGTGATGCCTATTTCACAGGAATGGATGCTTGGTTGAATTATGAAATTACTAGGCATTTGAAATCTACGCATAAATTAAATATTGTAAGAGCATACAACACTAGCGATAATTTATACTTGCCTTTCATTCCTTCCGATCGTTTCGAAAATGGATTGAAATATGAATTCGATGATTCTAAACATTTCAAAGAAAATAATATCGATATTCATGTTTTATACGTAGCGAAACAAAATAGAGTTGAAAAAAATTCTGATTACAAAGATGCTCCAGATTCCTATGTTTTAGTTAATGCCGATGCCGGAACAAGCGTACATATTGGCAAACAACATTATGAAATTGGAGTTAGTTTAAATAATATATTGAATAATAAGTATAGAGAATATATGAATGCTTTCCGATATTTTACAGACGAACCAGGAAGGTCGTTTGTGCTGAGGTTGAAGTACCATTTTTGATGCTATTAGGTAGTGGGTAATGAGTAGTGGGTAGTGGGTAGTGGGTAGTGGGTAATAAGCAGTTCGTCGAAGCGTCCACGCTTCGACAATTATTACACTGTCGAAGCGTGGACGCTTCGACGAACTAATGAAGACGCTTCGACGAACTAAATAACTATAAAATAAACGATTTTACTTTACCCCCTCTCCTTTGGAGAGGGGATGGGTGAGGCGATAAAACAAAAAAGAATTATGAAAACACAAAATAAAATAACATTAAGATTATTAATATTAACTGTACTTGTAAGTACGATAATCTCATCTTGTAAAAAGGATAATAACGATGTCACAAAGCCTGCGGACATAAACGAAGGGGAATTGATTACTACCGTTCAATTTAAAATCAGTAGTACCGATAGTCCTTTCGTAACTAACATATTTCAATATAGAGATGTTGATGGCATTGGTGGTAATGCACCTTCAATAGACACTATAAAATTAAGTGCTAACAAAGTGTATTATGTTGAAGTGTTATTACTTGATGAAAGTAAAAATCCAATCGATACCATTTCGAATGAAGTGTTATCGGAATCTCAAGATCATCTATTTATATATGAACCAGCAGATACGAATTTAACAGTAACTATAAATGATTTTGATACTAACAATCCTCCATTACCGCTAGGTATTATTACATCGTGGAGCACCAAAAGTGTTTCAAATTCTACATTGAAATTAACCTTAAAACATCAACCTGGAATTAAGAATGGCGACCCTACACGTGGGGAAACTGATGTGGAAGTGGTTCTGCCTGTTAGTATTGAGTAGTGGGTAACAGAATACTCGTCGAAACGTGGACGTTTCGACGAACATTAAAGCGTGGACGCTTCGACGAACATTATTGGACGTTTCGACGAATATGAAATTTCTCACTACTCACTACCTATTACTCATCCCGATAGCTATCGGGACTCACTACTATCTTTTAATAAACTCCAACGAAGCTTGAATATCTGCCGATAGGTATCTATCTTCTGTATTGCGACTTACTACTTTACGGTAGGCTGCAATATATTTTTCAATGCTCTCGGATGATTTCAAGGGTCTTCTGAATTCTAATGCTTGTACAGCATTCATCAACTCGATTGCAAAAACTCTATCTACGTTCTCTACAACACGAAGTAATTTAGTAGCAGCATTTGCTCCCATACTTACGTGATCTTCTTGTCCGTTCGACGATACAATAGAATCTACTGAAGCTGGAGTACACAATT
>CAZYBY010000180.1:0-6624 GCA_964645385.1 uncultured Sphingobacterium sp. | reverse complement strand
CAGGGAAAACATTCGGATTATCGGTTACAGAATTAATTTCAGTTGTGACAACATTATATACATGTGTTATCGTATCCTTACTAGCACCATGTACTTGTGGTATACAACGGAATGAATATGGATCCTGAACTTGCACTTTTTTCTGAGCAGCAATTTCACTTCCTGCCAAATGTGTAAGCATGTTTTTTGCTGTTGCTAATTGTCCAGCATGTGGACGAACAATATGAATAAGTTCATCGAAGGCATCTATTCTTCCATCAAAAGCATCTAAAGATATTGCAGCAATAAAATCAGATTGAGTTGAAATTCTTTTGGCTTGAATTAAACAGTAAACAGCATAAGAACTCATGAATTGTGTCCCATTCAACAATGCTAAACCTTCTTTAGATTGTAAATGAATTTCCTCCCATCCAAACATAGAAAGTAATGTTGCTCCTGAAATTCGTTTACCTTGATAGTCTACTTCTCCCATTCCAATTAAAGGCAAACATAAATGCGCTAGAGGAGATAAATCGCCTGAAGCACCTAATGAACCTTTCGTGTATATAACTGGAAAAATATCGTTATTAAAAAATTCAATCAAGCGTTCAACTGTTTTCAATTGCACACCAGAATGTCCATATGATAAAGATTGAATTTTCAACAAAAGCATAATCTTTACAATACTTGCAGGCACTTCTTCACCTGTACCACAAGCATGCGACATTACTAAGTTTTTTTGTAATTGCTCTAAATCAGTGTTGTTGATTTTCACATCACATAAAGAACCAAAGCCTGTATTTATACCATACACAGGATCAGTGCTTGCAGCCATTCGATCGTCGATGTATTTTCTACAACGATTAATTTTGGTAATAGAATCGTCTGATAATTTTAATTTATAATTGTTAGAAATTATTTCTTCAATTCTTTCTATTGATAAATGTTCCGCGCTAATAAGATGATGGGCCATTATAATTGTGATATGATTTGTTCGATTGTTAGTTTTTGTTGTTCTCCACTTTGCATATTTTTAAAGCTGAGAATACCTGCATTCATTTCTTCATCTCCAATAACGATTACAAATGGAATACCCTTATCATTCGCATATTTCATTTGCTTTTGCATTTTACTAATGTTCGGATAAAGTTCTGAAGATATGTTTGCTTCTCTTAATTTTTGAATTAATGGCAAAGCATATTGAAATGCTTTTTCATCGAAATGAGTAATTAATACTTTTGATGTTGCTAATGTATTTGTAGGGAATAATTTTAATTCTTCCATCACATCATAAATACGATCTGCTCCGAATGAAATACCTACTCCTGTTAGGTTTTTCAAGCCAAACATTCCTGTTAAATCATCGTATCTTCCACCACCACCAATACTTCCCATAGCAACTTCATTAGTTTTCACTTCGAAAATTGCACCAGTATAGTAATTCAAACCACGTGCTAGTGTAATGTCTAAAACGACTTTAGCTTTTTTCAGATTGAAACTATTGAAATACGAAAATACTTCTTCTAATTCTGCTATTCCTTTTAATCCTATTTCAGAATTTGAAAGAATAGATTTTATAGTTTCCAATTTGCTTTCGTTGGAGCCTGATAAATTTATTATTGGTGTAAGTATTTCAATATCCTTTGAAGAAAAACCTTTATCCATCAATTCTTTCGACACTCCCTCAAAACCAATCTTATCAAGCTTATCAATGGCAACTGTCATGTCTATTAACAATTCTGGTTTACCTACAACTTCGGCAATGCCGGCTAATATTTTTCTATTGTTAATTCTAATTTCGAAATCCTTGAAACCTAAATTGCTAAGTGCTTCATCATAAATCAAAATAAATTCAGCTTCATTTAATAAAGATTCTGAACCCACCACATCGGCATCGCATTGATAGAACTCTCTGTATCTGCCCTTTTGAGGGCGATCAGCTCTCCATACCGGTTGAATTTGATAACGTTTGAATGGTAATGCAATTTCATTTTGGTGCATCACTACATAACGAGCAAAAGGAACTGTTAAATCGTAGCGAAGTGCTTTTTCAGAAATATCAGAAGTAATGCTCTTAGAGTTTTTAGTAGCTAATTTTTCTTCAGAAACATTCGACAAAAAATCTCCAGAGTTTAATACTTTGAAAATTAATTGATCACCCTCATCACCATACTTACCCGTAAGTGTTGATAAGTTCTCCATCGTAGGAGTTTCAATAGGCTGATAGCCATACTTTCTAAACACCGAACGAATAGTATCAAATATATAAGTACGCTTCGTCACCACCTCTGGTGAAAAGTCGCGTGTACCTTTAGGAATGCTAGGTTTGCTCATGCCCAAAAATAGTAAATAAGAATTGAGATTTTAGAATTGAGAAGCAAAATAGTAGAGATCTCAATACTAACATCTCAATACTAACATCTCAATACTTATTTACTATCAAAAGGCATGTAGCTTCAATTTCCTTAAATACAGGTTCAAATAAAGCATCATCGAACCAAGGATCGCGGACTCCGCGGTTCATACCGGGCTCTAAGCGGTTTAGAAATAATTCTACTTTCGATTTATCATTTTCATCGCGAGCAAGCTTTATAATGTCTTGATAATTTTGTGCATCCATCGCGAAGATAATATCGAACTCATCAAAATCTTTTACGGAAAACTGACGAGCAGTTAAATTAGAAATATCTACACCAAATTTCTTTGCTACTTTTTGCGCTCGTTTATCAGGATGTTCACCTACATGATAATTCGCAGTACCTGCAGAATCGACCTTCCAATTCAAATTATTTTTTTTTACAAGATCCCGCATAATGCCATCCGCTAAAGGAGAACGACAAATGTTACCGAGGCAAACGAATAATAGATTCATAAACTAAAGTTTTAAGTAGCTAGTAACTAGTAGCTAGATTTTGAAAAATGTTGCATATATGCGGTTGACAAATATTAAATCATGGTGTTTATTTGAATACACAAAAATATAACATTATGCATAAATTAAATGATTTAATAATATGGAAAAAGTCTATGAATTTAGCAACAGTCGTTTACACTATAACTGACAAATTTCCTAAAGATGAAAAGTATGGAATAGTCTCTCAAATGAGGAGATCAGCCGTTTCTATTGCTTCTAATATTGCTGAAGGTGCTGGTAGAGAGAGCAAAAAAGAGTTTTTGCATTTCCTATCTATTGCCAGTGGATCCAGTTATGAACTGGAGACACAGTTATATATTTCTGAAGACTTAGAGTATATAAATAATGATAAACTAACCGAAGCGAAAGATCTTTTAGAAGAAATACAAAAGATGAATTATGTGCTGCGAAAAAAGCTAGGGGAAAACCTAAAATAAATTAATTATAGAATTAGTATTGAGAAAGTAATTAGATTATTTCTCAATACTAATATCTCAATACTTACTTACTAAGAAAATGATGAAACGTATCGCTCCTCAATCCTAATCTCAATGTTTCTAATGGAATCACTTCGTTTGGTGGGATGTTACCTAAGTTTACATTTGAACCTAGTAATTTAATAAACCAAGTTTGTTGTGCTTTCTGTGGTGCTTCCCAAAGGATTTTTTCAGAAGGAATTTTAGTTAATAATTCTTGCACTAAACCTTGGCGAACCTCACCTGAATCTCTGTATATACCTATGTTACCACTTTCACGTGCTTCTGCAATTACATATTGTGAACCCGCTTCTAATTCAGCATTCATTAATTCAATCCATTGGTAAGGTGCCATAATGTTTGCAGCATCTTTTGAACCAACTTCAGAAACAACTTTAACGTGTTGTTTTAAATCGCGAATTAATTCACATTTCTTTGCGTGTTCTAATGTTATAGATCCATCAGAAATTTCAGCCCATTCCATTTTATATTTATCCAATACTCGTTTGTAATCTTCGTATTGATCTCTAATTAAAAATGCTTCGAATAATGTTCCTCCGAAATAAACTGGAATTCCAGCTTCTCTATATATAGCTAATTTTTTTTCTAATACTGGCGTAACAAATGATGTTGCCCATCCCAGTTTTACAATGTCGACATAAGGACCTGCTACTTCAATAAAGTTTTCTACTTCACGTGTACTTAAACCTTTGTCCATAACCATGGTCATGCCATTAGTTCTTGGTTTTACAGTACGTTCAGGGATTTGTGAAAGATGATAATGCATAATAAAAAAATAATACTGCGCAAATTAAAAGAAATTATATTAAATACCTCTGTATAATTTGCTGAATTGTTAAGTTTGTTTGTAATTGAGGTAAATACTCGAATAATACTTCGTGTTTTTCAGGACTAATACTCAACCCGATTTCTAAATATTGAATTGCTTCTTGATATTGTCCACGGCTAAATAAATAGGCAACCATTCTGTAGTGTAATTCAGCTGCATCAGGATTTGCACGTATAGCTTCAACAATAATATCTATTGCTTCTTGTAGCTTACCTTGTTCATATAAAATGGCTGAATAATCTAACCACACTTCTATATCATTCTCTGTAATTTCAATAACTTTTTCGTAAGCCGATTCAGCTTCTTTGAAATTCCCAAGTTTATAATGAGAATCTGCTAAAGCAAACCAATAATCGGAAACCGTAGCATCTAAACTTATGGCTTTATTATAGAAATGTAAGGATTCGTACCAGCGCTCTTCATAGTCTAATGTTACTCCAATACCAAACCAAGCATCAGCCAAACTAGGATCAATTTTAACTGCTTTTTTATAGTATGCTCTAGACTCATCCATTTGCTCTAACTTCTCATAACATTCTCCAATGCTACAAAATGTTTCGGCACTTGGTTGCTCATATTCCATGGTTTGCTTATACACTGAAATCGCTTCAGCATATCTTTCTAAATTTGCTAATGCATTACCTTTGTTAAAATATGCTGATGCAAAAGCTTCGTTGATGATGATTGCATAATCATATGCTTCTATAGATTTTTCGAATAGCTCAGCTTTAGTATAGGCATTCCCTAAATTATACCAAGCAGCAAATGAATACGGGTCGTTTTCTATAAATTGAAGATAGAAATTAATGCTATCCTCAGACTTGTCAAGTATATCAAAACAGAAAGCAATTTCATAAAGCGCATCCATGTTTTGTGGATTCACTTCCAATGCTAATTTCAAATGTTCAATTGCTTTATCGTATCTGCCAAGATTTTCAAAAGCATATGCAATATGTAAATGAATATCATCTACATCTTCAGCAAAATCTATTGCTAAATTATATTGTGAAATAGCCTCGTCAAACATTTCAAATTTCTCATATATGCTTCCGCGAATAATGAAAATATCAGGATTGCTAGATTCTAAGGTTTCAGCTCGATCTAAAATATTCAATGCTTCATGCGCTCTGTTTGTCACAACATACAATTGCGCTTGTCTGATTAAAAATACGGAAGCATATGGATGCTGATTAATGGCATACTCTACCACTTGTAATGCTTTAATAGGGTCGTTTTTTTCAATAAAATAATCGATAATCCCTTCAAAGGCTTGTGCATCAAAAAAATACTGATCCTTATTGCGGATCATCTCTTCGTATCGTTCAACAGAGAAACGTAATTCCTCTGCATCGTTGTAGTCAAATTCTTCGTCCATAATCTAAATTCTATCTAAAAAAGAACACGATAGAAAATGAAATCTAGCCTCACTAATAAAATAGTAGCCGTTTTGTCATCATTTCTTCTGATTAATTTCGGATATTTCCTTACTTAATCACATTTTTGTTTTTCCACAAGGTTCAATAACTATATTAAATAACTGATAAATAGATTATTATGTTTGATAGAAACCCAAAGACACTCTATTCTTTAATTTTATCTTTACTTGTTTTAACATTAAACGTCAAAACATATGCCCAAAATACATGGCAACAGGAAATCAACTATCAGATAAATGTCAAATTAGATGATGAACAGCATTTCTTGCATGGAGATATCTCTATTATATACCACAATAATTCCCCTCGTGAACTTAATGAAATATGGATGCATGTGTTTCCAAATGCCTATAAAACAACTAAAACGGCATTTGCCATTCAAAAATTAGAAGACAAAAGCACCAAGTTCCAATTCGCCAAAGATGACCAAAGAGGCTATATGGACTCATTAAATTTCTTAATAGATGGATTGCGAGCAGGTGTAATTTCTGATGAAAAATATCCTGACATATTGAAGTTAATTTTGCCAAAAGGACTTGCTCCCGGGCAAAGTATTCAAATAACAACTCCCTTTAGAGTGAAGTTGCCATATACATTCTCTAGAATGGGACATGTTGAACAATCGTACCAGATTTCTCAGTGGTATCCAAAACCTGCTGTTTTTGATCATAAAGGATGGCACCCAATTCCTTATTTAGATCAAGGAGAATTTTATTCAGACTATGGTAGCTTTGATGTGAAAATTACACTTCCAAAAAATTATGTAGTAGGTGCAACTGGTGAATTACAAAATAATTCTGAAGTTGCATTCTTAGATAGCATTTCAAAAGTTACTAAAGCTTTAAAAGAATATCCTGAAGATGATGATTTTCCAGAATCAGCAAAAGAGTTTAAAACACTTCATTATAAACAAAACAACATTCATGATTTTGCATGGTTCGCAGATAAAAGATTTCATGTTTTATCTTC
>CAZYBY010000179.1:0-8244 GCA_964645385.1 uncultured Sphingobacterium sp. | reverse complement strand
AATGCCTTTTTTTGTTTTATATGAATTCTCAAAAACCTATTCCTTTCGAAATAATACATTTAAATGATGAAGGTTATCATCTTAAAGTTAAATCGATGATAAATAATTTAAGTATCGATTTAATTGTTGATACGGGTGCATCACAATCTGCTTTTGATTTTCATTTTATTCAAAATAATTTAAGAGAATTAGAAATTATTAAGGCTGAACAAATTTCTTCTGGCTTAGGAACTAACACCATGGAAAGTTATGAATGTGCACTCGATTTTTTTCAGATAGGAGATTTAAAAATTGAAAATTATAAAGCTGCTCTTTTAGATTTATCACACGTTAACCAAACCTATGAAAAGCTCAATATACCAAGCATTCACGGAGTTTTGGGAAACGATATTTTATTAAAATTTAATGCATTAATTGATTATAAAAATAAACAACTTTGGTTAAGTACATAATTGTTTGACGAACTAAAGAACAAAAAAAATAAATATTATGAAGTACAAAGTTCTACTAATTTCGATTTCCATATTTCTATTCACATCGTGCAAAATTGGACGTTTTTTCATTTATAATTTTGCTGATATTAATGATCATAAAAAGTTTCCCTCAAGAGCTTTGCAAGCTTCTGCGAATCCCTTTTATTTTAAGGATGGTAAAAAAGGTTTTGAAGAGCCTATGTTTACTATGAAAACCGGTGAGAAAATCTCTTTGAATAAACTGAACGAGGAACATAATACGGTTGCATTTTTAATCATCAGAAATGATAGTTTATTGTTCGAGAATTATTACGATGGATATAAACATGAAAGTATTGTGCCATCATTCTCGGTTGCAAAATCATTTACATCAGCATTAATTGGTTGTGCAATAGACGACGGATACATTAAATCTGTTAACGAACCAATTACCAACTATATTCCTGAGTTGAAAGAAAATGGATTCGATAAAGTGAGTATTCGTCATGTTCTACAAATGACATCAGGCCTAGATTTTAATGAAAGTTACTACAATCCATTTGGCGATGCAGCAACATTCTACTATGGTAGAACATTAAGGAAATCTATAGCTAAGATGAAATTGGAGGAGGAGCCAGGTACAAGTTTTGAATATCAAAGTGGAAATACTCAATTGTTGGGATTAATATTAGAACGTGCTTTAAAAACGAAGAGCATTACTCAATATTTACAAGAAAAATTGTGGACTCCATTGCAAATGGAAAGTAATGCAAGCTGGAGTATTGACAAGAAAAAAGATGGATTAGAAAAAACATTTTGTTGTTTAAATTCTACTGCAATAGATTTTGCAAAATTTGGTAGATTATATTTGAATAAAGGCAATTGGAATGGAAAGCAAATTGTACCAAAAGCTTGGGTAGAAGAATCTACGAAGTTAGATACTTTAGAAGGTAGTGTGCCTTATTATCAATATCAATGGTGGTCGGCACGACCAGGAGAAGATTTCTTTGCAGAAGGAATTTTGGGGCAATTTATATATGTCTATCCAAAGAAAAATTTAATCATTGTAAGATTAGGTTCATCTTATGGAAATACTAGCTGGAGATCAGTATTTATTAAGCTCTCAGAGAAACTATAAAACAAAAAAATGCCGTTTATTAACGGCATTTTTTCTCATTTTTTATTTTAAAATTCTAAATTCTAAGTAGTTAGAACTAACTACTAATTACTAACTACTGGTAACTAGTTTTATACGTCTATACGAGCGTATTTCGCGTTACGTTCAATAAAATCTCTACGAGGAGCTACTTCATCGCCCATTAACATAGAGAAAATATGATCGCATTCTGCGGCATTTTCAATAGTTACTTGGCGAAGAGTTCGAGTTTCAGGGTTCATAGTAGTTTCCCATAATTGTTCAGCGTTCATCTCTCCCAAACCTTTGTAACGTTGAATGTTTACGCTATCTTCTTTACCGGCACCTTTTAAACGTTGAACTGCAATATCGCGTTGGTTATCGTCCCAAGCATACTCTTGTTCCTTACCTTTTTTCACTAAGTAAAGTGGAGGAGTAGCGATATAGATATAACCAGATTCGATTAATTCTTTCATATAACGGAAGAAGAAAGTAAGGATCAAGGTAGTGATATGTGATCCGTCGATATCAGCATCCGTCATGATGATGATTTTGTGGTATCTTAATTTGGCAACGTTTAAAGCTTTATGATCATCCATCGTTCCTATACTTACACCCATTGCAGTGAAAATATTTTTGATCTCATCGTTATCATAAATTTTATGTTCCATTGCTTTTTCCACGTTTAAGATTTTACCTTTTAATGGAAGGATAGCTTGGAAAGCTCTATTTCTGCCTTGTTTTGCTGTTCCACCCGCAGAGTCCCCTTCGACAAGGTATAATTCACAAACAGCTGGATCAGATTCTGAGCAATCAGATAATTTACCTGGTAGGCCCGATCCTGTTAAGACATTTTTACGTTGTACAAGTTCTCTTGCTTTACGAGCTGCATTACGAGCTGTAGCTGCAAGAATAACTTTTTGAACAATCATTTTAGCTTCACGAGGATTTTCTTCTAAATAGATATTTAAAATCTCGCCTACAGCTTGATCAACTGCACCCGTAACTTCGTTGTTCCCTAATTTCGTTTTAGTTTGACCTTCGAATTGAGGTTCTTGAACTTTAACTGAGATTACTGCTGTAAGACCTTCTCTAAAGTCATCACCAGTAATTTCTACTTTTAAATTTTTCAATAAACCAGATTTCTCAGCATAAGCTTTCAGCGTACGAGTTAAACCTCTACGGAAACCAGCAACGTGAGTACCGCCTTCGATGGTATTGATATTATTCACATATGAGTGAACGTTTTCATTGTAAGTGCTGTTGTATTGTAAAGCTAATTCAACTGGAATACCGCCTTTTGTTCCTTCAACATAAATAGGCTCAGGAATTAAAGGTTCACGAGTTCCATCTAAAAATTTAACGAACTCTTTCAATCCACCTTCAGAATAATATGTTTCAGTTACGAATTCACCTGCTTCATTTTTTTCACGCTCATCAGTAAGAGTAAGTTTAATACCTTTATTTAAGTATGCTAATTCACGTAAACGAGCAGCAAGTGTGTCGAATTTATACTCTGTAGTTTGTGTAAAGATAGTCGCATCAGGTTTAAAAGTGATTATTGTACCACGATTTTCTGTAGTTCCAACTTCTTTTACATCGTACTGAGGTTTACCTTGAACATATTCTTGCACAAAGATCTTACCTCCGCGATGAACTTCAGCCTTAAGTGAAATTGAAAGGGCGTTCACACAACTTACCCCTACACCGTGTAATCCACCAGAAACTTTATAAGTGTCTTTGTCGAATTTACCACCTGCGTGTAAAACGGTCATAACAACCTCTAAAGCTGATTTTTTCTCTTTAGGGTGCATATCAGTAGGGATACCACGACCGTTATCCACTACTCTGATAGAATTATCTTCTAAAATGCTAACATTTATATCTGTACAATGCCCTGCTAAAGCCTCATCGATAGAGTTATCAACTACTTCATAAACAAGGTGATGTAATCCTTTTATACCGGTATCACCGATATACATGGCCGGACGTTTACGTACTGCCTCTAAACCTTCTAATACTTGGATATTATCCGCTGAATAATTCGATTTGTCTAATGTTTCCTCTGTCATATACTTATATTTCGCGCTAGCTTCAAAGATACCTTTTTAGGCCCGCAATGCATTGAAAAAAGAGTGTGAAAAATCATATTTTTTTCAACATTCTGTGAAGTATTTTTATACTTTTGTTCCATTATGAAAGTATCTCAAAACAAAGTAGTTTCCTTAACCTATGAGTTAAGCGTAAATGACGGCGGAGAAGTGTTATTAGTAGAACGCGTAACTCCAGAGCAACCCTTCGTGTACCTACACGGAATGAGCGGTTTGCCAGAAAAATTTGAATTAGCATTAGAAAACTTAGAACATGGTGCTAATTTTGAATTTATTTTATCAAAAGAAGACAGTGGTTACGGAGAATTCGACGAAGCAGCTGTTGTAGATTTACCAAAATCAGTGTTTATCGTTGACGGTGCTTTTGATGATAATGTAATTTCTAAAGGTGCATTTATTCCGATGAGCGATCAAGATGGAAATAAAATGCAAGGTTTAGTAGTTGATGTTAATGATGAGTTCGTGAAAATGGACTTTAATCATCCTTTAGCTGGTAAAGATTTAACTTTTGTTGGTTCTGTACACGCAATTCGTGAGGCTACTGAAGAAGAGCTAGACCACGGACATGTTCACGGCGAAGGCGGACACCATCATTGATAGTAAATAAGTAGTGAGTATTGAGTATACATGAGAATACTCAGTACTTACTACAATTCTGTTTACCAATACTTACCATTAGTTACCAGCTACCTTCCAGATTTCAATCAGGATCTGCTACTAGCTACTAGTTACTAGCTACTTTAAACTAAAAAAAAAGCAATGAAACAAAGTAATTTAATTTTCAATATCATTTTAGCAATCGCTGTAGTAGTGTTATACATATTACATTTTTCGAGTCCTGCTTCAAGCCCTTCATTTTCAAGCTCCTCAGATAGTACACATGTAGTCGACGCAAGTGCAGAAACAGTGTATGTAAATGGAGATTCACTCCTGGAAAAGTACGAGTACTTCAAAAAAGCTAAGAAAGATTTTGAAGCTAAAACTGCTAGAACTGAAGCGGAAATTACTGCGAAGAGAACTGCTTTAGAACGTGAGTTCGCTGCATATCAACAACAAGGTGCAAGCATGTCGCAAGATCAGCGTGCAAAAATTGAAGAGAACTTGATGCGTAAAGAGCAAGAATTAAGAACATTTAGTGAAAACGCAGCTGCAAAACTTCAAGATGAGCAGGTGAAATTCAATGAAAAATTATTCGATAAAGTTTCTGATTATCTTAAAGAACATACCAAAGGCAAAAACTACAAGATTGTAATGAATTATACTAAAGGCACAGGAATTCTGTATGCTAATGATAGTTTGGACATCACAAATGAAGTTCTAGAAGGCCTTAATGCTCAATATAATAAAGAGAATTAATTCTCCATTTTTGTAAATTCTTCATCTTTTTACTTAAATTTATTACCATAATCTTAAAAGTATGGTAGAAGATTTCATGCGTGAAGCCATTAGGTTATCCATTGAAAATGTCATCACCAAAACAGGTGGACCTTTCGCCTGTGTAATTGTAAAGGATAATAAAATTATCGCAAAGGGCACCAATCTAGTTACTTCTACAAACGACCCTACTGCACATGCAGAAATTGTAGCTATACGTAATGCCTGCAAAGAACTTGGCACTTTCCAACTCGATGGATGTGATATCTATACTAGCTGTGAGCCTTGCCCAATGTGCCTTTCAGCAATTTATTGGTCGAGGGCCAACAAAATTTACTATGCTAATTCTAAAACTGATGCTGCGAAAATAAATTTCGACGATCAGTTTATTTACGAAGAAATACCACTAAATCCAGAAAATAGAAAAATCCCCTCTGAACAAGTTTTGAGGGAAGAAGCACTAGAAGCTTTCGAATTATGGTTTAAGCTAGATGGTAATATTCAGTATTAATATAATTGCTTAATTATTAGTAATTTAAGATTTATATATTCTTTTTTAAACTATTTTATACAAAAAAAAATTCATAAAAAAAATACGAGAAATGTAGTATTTCGTTTCAGAAACTTGTTGTTTATTTTTGTATTACACTACTTATTTAAATAACAACGACATGACAATAATCTTCAGTTTACTCATAGTCTTAAACGCTGCTCTCGTTTTTGCACTAAGAAAGTATAAAGGACATCTCTAAAATTTATACTTACGACTCCAAAGCCACACATCCGTGTGGCTTTTTTTTTTGCCCAATTGCGAAAAAATACCTGCTATAGGCATGTTGATAACTTTTTGTGGTAGAATGTGGTAAAAAGTGGTAAGATTTGATAATTTTACATTGGAAATCGAAGCAAAAAGTAGATATGACTCAATTTTTAGGTGAATATGAATGCAAACTAGATCCCAAAGGAAGGGTAATGCTTCCTGCTGGGCTAAAGAAGCAGCTTTCGCCAGATGCTCAAGATCGCTTTGTGATTAATCGTGGCTTCGAAAAGTGTTTAGTGCTTTATCCTTTAAATGAATGGAAAGTAATTTCTGATGAGGTAAATCAATTAAATCTTTATTCTAAAAAGAACAGAGAATTTGCACGTTACTTTTTCCGTGGTGCCTCAGAATTAGCTCTTGATGGTACTAGTCGTTTATTATTACCAAAAGCATTGTTAGAATACGCAGCGATTGAAAAAGATTTAGTCCTGTTTGCGTACTCAAATAGAATAGAAGTTTGGTCGAAAGCTAATTATGAAAGTATGCTTGGCGATGAACCTGAAGATTTCGCAAGCCTTGCAGAAGAAGTAATGGCGAAAAATAAATCCCAAAACAATGAGTAGCTATCACCAACCTGTGATGTTGCAAGAATGTTTAGAGGGATTAAACATTCAAAAAGATGGAATTTATGTTGATGTCACCTTTGGTGGAGGAGGACATTCAAAAGCAATATTAGCGCAATTGGGGCCGAATGGTCGTTTGATCGGTTTTGATCAAGATCCAGATGCAAAGAATAATATTCCAGAAGATGATCGATTTACTTTTCTCGATCAAAACTTTCAGTTCTTGAAAAACCAATTAAGATTTTTAGGAATAAAAAAAGTTGATGGAATTCTAGCTGACTTAGGTGTTTCTTCGCATCAGTTTGACGCAGCAGATCGTGGATTCTCGATTCGCTTCGATGCAACATTGGATATGAGAATGGATCAAAGCAGAGAGAAAGATGCTAAATACATTTTGAATACTTACGCTGAAGAAGATTTACACAAAATCTTTGGGATGTATGGAGAAGTTCATAATGCAAAAAGTTTAGCAGCTCTTATTGCTAAAGCTCGGGTGATTAATCCAATTGAAAACGTTTCTGCTTTTAAGGACTTAATAAAACCAATGGTGAAGAGAGGAAAGGAAAATCAATACTACGCTCAGGTTTTTCAAGCATTAAGGATTGAAGTGAATGAAGAATTAGAAGTACTTAAAAATTTCCTGGAGCAAAGTGCAGAAGTATTGAAACCTCAAGGAAGATTAGTAGTAATGTCATACCACTCTTTAGAAGATCGTTTGGTGAAAAATTATATCCTTAAAGGAAAATTCTCAGGTGAAGTTGAAAAGGATTTATACGGAAATACATTTACACCGCTAAAAGCAATTACTCGCAAAGCTGTAGTTGCCACAGAAGAAGAAGTTAAAATAAATAATAGAGCACGAAGTGCAAAGCTAAGAATAGCAGAAAAAACAGATGAATAAAATTAGAGAACATGTTGATGTGGAAAGCATTCCAGAGCCAATGGAACCGATTGAACCAATCGAACCAGTGGTGGAAAAGAAAGCTTCAGCTCCAGCAAAACCAAGTGCCTTCAATACTTGGATTGCTCAAAACATGTCGAAAGAATCTGCCATTAACTTCATGCCTTTTTTATTTTTCTTAACAGTTTTAGGGATGCTCTACATCGCTAATAAACATTACGCTGAAAAGAACATCCGTCAGATCGAAAAAATAAATAAAGAATTAAAAGAATTGAAATGGGAACATTTAACTGCTAAATCTGAATTAGTATCTAGAAGTAAACAAAGCGAATTAGCAAAGCTTACAACTTTATTTGGATTAAAAGAAGCTGTTGTTCCCCCAACAAAAATCAATGTAAGTAAAAAATGAGTATTCGTAAGGACATTCTTCTTCGCGTTTATTTTACCTATGTGCTTCTAGCTTTAGTTGCCATAGCCATTTTTGCTCGTGCAGTACAAATTCAATTTGTTCAAGGTGACCGTTGGAAAAAAATGAGCGATAGTTTAACAACCGATTATATTGATGTTGAAGCTGGTCGTGGTAATATTTATTCTTCAGATGGTAGTTTATTAGCAACTTCTCTTCCTGAATATGAGTTAAGAATGGATTTAATGACAGAGACCTTAACTCAGCAAATATTTAATGATAATGTAGATTCTCTTGCGATTTGTTTAGCAGAATTATTTAAAGATAAAACAGCAAATGAATATGAACATAAACTTATTCAGGCTAGAAAAAATAAAGAAAGATATTTTTTAATAAAACGAGTAGTTAACTATCCTCAATTAAAAGCGGTAAAAAGAATGCCGATTTTTAGAATGGGAAAAAATAAAGGTGGATTACTTGTT
>CAZYBY010000178.1:0-5630 GCA_964645385.1 uncultured Sphingobacterium sp. | reverse complement strand
AACATGCTTTACATATTCTAAAATTCAACCCGAAAGAAGCATCTAAGAGAGTTGAAAAACTTCTTCTATCAGCGATTGCAAACTGGCAAGCTAAAAACGAAGGAGTTCGTATGGAAGACAGCGAATTATACGTAAAGAGTGTGATGGTAGATGGCGGACGTCAATTAAAGCGTCTTCGTACAGCACCACAAGGTAGAGGATACCGTATTCGTAAACGTTCGAACCACGTAACAATGGTAGTTGACAGTAAAATATCAAACGCTAACTAATTTAGAAATGGGACAAAAAGCACATCCGATAGGAAATAGATTAGGAATCATCAAAGGTTGGGATTCTAATTGGTTCGGTGGAAACAAGTACGCTGATAAGTTAGTAGAAGACGAAAAAATACGTAAGTATATTCAAGCACGTATCGCTAAAGGCGGTATAGCAAAGATAGTTATCGAACGCACTTTGAAACGCATCACTATTACAATTCATACGGCTCGTCCGGGAATCGTTATTGGTAAAGGCGGACAAGAAGTTGATAAAATAAAAGAAGAGTTGAAGAAAATCACGAAGAAAGATGTACAAATCAACATCTTCGAGATTAAACGCCCGGAATTAGATGCTCAATTAGTAGCAGACGGTGTTGCTAAGCAATTAGAGGCACGTATTTCTTTCCGTCGCGCGATGAAAACTTCAATTGCTTCGACTATGAGAATGGGAGCTGAAGGAATCAAGATCATGACAGCTGGACGTTTAGGAGGTGCTGAAATGGCACGTACTGAGCAGTACAAAGAAGGACGTGTTCCGTTACACACGTTAAGAGCTGACATTGATTATGCATTAGCAGAAGCACTTACAACTTATGGTAAGATAGGTGTTAAGGTATGGATCTGTAAAGGTGAAGTATATGGTAAGAGAGATTTATCTCCGAACATCGGCGCAGCCGCTAACACAAAACAAAGAGAAGGTGGAAATGAGCGTCCAGAAAGAAACGATCGTAGAGGTGATAAGAGAGGTGGAAACAATGATCGTCGTGGTGGAGGCCAAAGAAAATCTTCAAAATAATTCAAAGGATTGTTAACCTGAAATAATAGGTAAAGTTATGTTACAACCAAAAAGAACGAAGTTCAGAAAAATGCAGAAGGGCAAAATGAAAGGTAACGCGAAACGCGGAACTACCTTAGCATTTGGATCGTTCGGTATTAAATCGTTAGAAGAATGCTGGATTACCAGCCGCCAAATCGAAGCAGCTCGTATCGCAGTTACACGTTTTATGAAACGTGAAGGACAGGTTTGGATTCGTATCTTCCCTGATAAGCCTATCACTAAGAAACCTGCAGAGGTTCGTATGGGTAAGGGTAAAGGTGCGCCGGAATATTGGGTTGCTCCAGTATCTCCAGGAAGAATGTTATTCGAAGCAGAAGGCGTTTCATTAGAAACTGCAAAAGAAGCTTTACGTTTAGCAGCTCAAAAATTACCTGTTGCAACAAAATTTGTAGTACGTAGAGATTACGAAGAGGCATAAAAACCTATTCATGGAACCCAGTGTATCAATGGCGACCCTCTGAATACAAAAAATTAAAAGATGAAATACGCAGAAATTAAAGAACTCTCATTAGAAGAGATTAAAGACAGGATCACGGAAGAACGTGCTAACTTAACTAAGCTTAAGTTTGGTCACGCAGTTTCTGCCTTGGAAAATCCAATGCAAATCCGCGCTTTAAGAAAGACAATCGCTAAATTAAATACAGAACTTAAAGCACGCGAAGCGAAAGCTATCGAAGCATAAGCTGTAGAAATTGATTCAGGAAATGGAAACAAGAAATTTAAGAAAAACAAGAATCGGGCAAGTAGTGAGCAACAAAATGGAGAAATCTGTTACAGTTGCAATCGAACGTAAAGTAAAACATCCGATCTATGGTAAGTTCGTAAAAACGACTACCAAATTTATGGCTCACGACGAGAAAAACGAGTGCAACATTGGCGACACTGTAAGCATTATGGAAATTCGTCCTCTGAGTAAAAATAAGCGTTGGAGAGTAGTAGAAATTTTAGAAAGGGCTAAATAATCATGATACAACAAGAATCAAGGCTTACTGTTGCAGATAACAGCGGTGCCAAAGAAGTACTATGTATCCGAGTGTTAGGCGGAACTGGTAAAAGATATGCCTCTGTTGGAGACAAAATCGTAGTAACAGTTAAAAACGCTATACCTTCAGGTAACATCAAAAAAGGTACTGTATCAAAAGCAGTAGTAGTTCGTACGAAAAAAGAAGTTCGTCGTAAAGATGGATCATACATTCGTTTCGATGATAACGCTGCCGTTTTATTAAACGCAAACGACGAACCGAGAGGTACTCGTATTTTTGGTCCAGTAGCAAGAGAATTGCGTGAAAAACAATTCATGAAAATTGTTTCATTAGCTCCGGAGGTATTATAATCATGGAAAGAAAAAATAACACACAGCCAAAATTCAACATACGTAAAGGCGATACTGTTAAAGTAATTGCTGGCGATTCAAAAGGCCAACAAGGAAAAGTATTAAGCGTTAGCGTGGCTACTAAAAGAGTTATTGTTGAAGGTTTGAATTTAGTATCTAAACATACTAAACCAAATGCAACGAACACTGAAGGCGGAATCATTAAGAAAGAAGCGCCTATCCATATTTCAAATGTAATGTTAATCGACCCTAAATCAGGTAAAGCTACTCGCGTTGGTAGAAAACTAAACGCAGATGGTAAATTGGTAAGGGTTGCTAAAAATTCAGGGGAGGTGATTAAATAATGTCTTACGTACCTAGATTAAAAAAGCAATATAAAGAAGAAATCGTATCTTCTTTAAAAGATAAGTTTCAATACAAAAGCGTGATGCAAGTGCCTCGCTTGACTAAAATCTGTATCAACCAAGGTGTTGGATCGGCAGTTTCTGATAAGAAATTAATCGATAACGCTGTGGAAGAAATGACATTGATTACTGGTCAACGTGCCGTATCTGCTAAATCTAAGAAAGATATCTCAAACTTTAAATTACGTAAAAACGTACCAGTAGGGGTTCGCGTAACTTTACGTGACAATAAAATGTATGAGTTCTTAGATCGTTTAATCGCTGTGGCTTTACCACGTATTCGTGATTTCAAAGGAATCAACGATAAAGGATTTGACGGACGCGGTAACTATACTTTAGGTGTTACTGAACAAATTATCTTCCCAGAGATTAATATCGACAAGATTAACAAAATCATGGGTATGGATATCACATTCGTAACTACTGCAGGTACAGATAAAGAAGCGTTAGAATTATTGAAAGAATTCGGATTACCATTTAAAAACCAAACTAATAACAATTAAAAATGGCTAAAGAAGGTATTAAAGCTCGCGAAGTAAAGCGCAAAAAGCTTGTTGATCAATATGCTCAAAAAAGAGCTGAATTAAAAGCCGCTGGTGACTATGCTGCATTGGATAAACTTCCAAAAAATGCAAGTCCGGTACGTTTACACAACCGTTGCAAACTAACAGGTCGCCCTCGTGGTTACATGCGTCAGTTTGGAATTTCAAGGGTTCTTTTTAGAGATATGGCCCTTGCTGGTAAGATTCCAGGTGTGAAAAAAGCTAGCTGGTAAGGCTAATTACAAAGAAATATTCAAAATTTAGTGGAAGGCTGAAATAAATTACTATCTTTGCCGTCCGCTAAATTTTAGTTTTTACAGAATTTAAATAAAAAAATGACTACAGATCCAATAGCAGATTATCTTACAAGAGTAAGGAATGCCATCAAGGCCAACCATAGGGTTGTCGAGGTTCCTGCATCTAATATCAAAAAGGAAATTACAAAAGTTCTTTTTGATAAAGGATATATTGCGAATTACAAGTTTGAGGATGCTGGTGTTCAAAGCACTATTAAAATCGCTTTGAAATATCATCCAATAACTAAAACTTCGGCAATCAGGAAACTAACAAGAATCAGTAAACCTGGTTTGAGAAAGTATGCTCACATGACTAACATGCCGAGAGTTTTAAACGGATTAGGAATAGCGATTATTTCTACTTCTAAAGGTGTGATGACTGACAAAGAAGCACGCGTACAAAACGTAGGTGGCGAAGTATTGTGTTACATTTATTAATCAGGAGGAAGAAGAAGAAATGTCACGTATAGGAAAATTACCAATCGCTCTACCACAAGGTGTAGAGTTGACAGTATCTGCTGAGAACGTTGTAACAGTTAAAGGTCCTAAAGGCACTTTAACTCAAGCCGTAGATCCAGATATGATCGTTAAAGTAGAGGATGGCCAAATCTTGGTTCAACGCCCTACAGAACAAAAGAGACACAAAGCATTGCACGGTTTATACCGTTCATTAATCAATAACATGGTTGTTGGTGTTACTCAAGGTTATAAAGTAGTTCAAGAATTAGTTGGTGTGGGTTACCGTGCTACTAACCAAGGAAATACTTTAGACTTAGTATTAGGTTACTCTCACCATTTCGTATTTGAATTACCTACAGAAATTAAGGTAACTACAACTGCAGAAAAAGGTCAGAACCCTACTATTATTTTAGAGTCAATCGACAAACAATTAATCGGTCAGGTAGCTGCTAAGATTCGTTCATTAAGAGCTCCAGAACCATATAAAGGTAAAGGTATTAAGTTTGCTGGTGAGGTATTGAGAAGAAAAGCAGGTAAATCAGCAGCTAAAAAATAATTATAGTCATGGCAAATATTAAATCTTCAAGAAGATTAAGAATTAAAAAAGGAATTCGCTTAAGATTAGCGGGTACTTCAGAACGCCCAAGACTTTCTGTTTACAGAAGTAACAAAGCGATTTATGCGCAAATTATAGACGACTCTAATGGTAAAACATTAGTTTCAGCTTCTAGCTTAAAAGATACAGTTGATGCAGCATCAAACAAAGTTGACCAATCTAAACAAGTTGGTAAATTGATCGCTGAGAAAGCAGTAGCAGCAGGAATCAGTCAAGTGGTATTCGACCGTAACGGTTATTTATATCATGGTAGAATTAAATCTTTAGCAGAAGGTGCTAGAGAAGGTGGTTTACAATTCTAATTTAAGGAACATGTCAACAGCAAATATTAAAAGAGTTAAAACAACTGATATCGAACTTAAAGATCGTTTGGTAAGCATTCAGCGTGTTGCTAAAGTAACTAAAGGTGGTCGTACATTCAGTTTCTCAGCTATCGTAGTGGTAGGTGATGAAAATGGAGTTGTAGGTTACGGATTAGGAAAAGCAAAAGAAGTAATGGAAGCTAAGACAAAAGCGTCTCAAGCTGCAAGAAAAAATCTTCAAAAAGTTTCTTTAAAAGAAAGTCGTACAATTCATCATGATGTTTTAGGACATTCAGGTGCGGGTAGAGTATTATTAAGATCTGCTCCGGCTGGTACTGGGATAATAGCGGGTGGAGCCATGCGTGCTGTGTTTGAGATGCTAGGTATCCATGATGTTGTTGCAAAGTCTCTAGGTTCATCAAATGTGCATAATATGGTTGGTGCAACTTTTGATGCTTTACAGAAGCTTTCCTCTCCTAAACTTATTGCTGAAAGAAGAGGTAAAAAGATTGGAGAGATATTCGGTAATAGAAAAAGCAAAGTTGACTCTAACGATGCAACTAATTAGTAATTTACTATTTAT
>CAZYBY010000177.1:0-4446 GCA_964645385.1 uncultured Sphingobacterium sp. | reverse complement strand
TTTGGAGATGGGGCTGAAAAAACAAAGATGTATTATCAGAATAATGAAAAAGTAAAATACATTGATAAGTTATTTCCTTCTGCGAGACATATGCATTTCGAGGCAGTTGAGAGATTCAATGTCAAAGAATTTGAAGATCTCGTTTACTTTGAGCCATTTTATTTAAAAGAATTTTACTTCAATAAATAGCAAAAAAAAATCCCGATGTCGCCATCGGGATTTTTCATATTAAGTCTTACTGTTACTCAAGGATTGTAAATTCAACTCTTCTATTTTTCGCTTTACCAGCTGCAGTTTTGTTATCTGCAATTGGCTTGCTTGGTCCGTATCCTTTAGCAGTAATACGATCTGCAGCGATACCATTATCTACGAAATATTGTTTAACCGCATCTGCTCTACTTTGAGATAATTTAAAGTTTGTAGCAGCTTTTCCAGCATTATCAGTATGACCTTCAATTAATAATTTGAAAGAAGGTTTTTTCACTAATAATTCATTTAATAATTTCGATGATTCGAAAGATGAAGCAGCAATTACTGATTTACCTGATTCGAAGTTTAAGTTACTAAACACTTTGTTTATTACTTCTTGTTCTTCAACAGTTAACTCTACTTTTTGAGGAATTGCAGGGCAACCATTATTATCAAGAGCACCAGCTACATTCGGACATTTATCATCTTTATCAAAGATTCCATCTCCGTCTGTATCTGCCCAAGGGCAACCTTTGTTTTCTAATGGACCAGCTGTATTGATACACGAGTCTACATTATCAAATAATCCATCACCATCAGTATCAGGGCAACCCATATTAGCTTTTAAACCAGCACTAGTTGGGCAAGCATCATCTTTATCAGGAATGCTATCGTTATCAGCATCTGGCCAAGGGCAACCTTTATTTTCTACTGGTCCAGGAGTTACAGGACAAGCATCATCTTTATCAAATACACCATCTTTATCAACATCTGGCCAAGGGCAACCTTTGTTCTCAGAAGGACCAGCAGCGTAAGGGCAATCGTCAATTACGTCTAAGATTCCATCTCCATCAGAGTCTGCAGGTAATGCAGCTTGTGAAACTGGTTTCTTACGAGGGCAGCGACCAAATCCCCAGTTCAAACCAAAGTTGAAGTCTGCACCGTAAGAACCAATAGGTCTTTTAGTGTGATCAACAAATAATTGTTGTGAAGCTTGATATGTATTGAAGATCTTTTCAGATCCAAAATATAAATCTAAACCTCCCCCTTTTGCTCTATATAAGAATTGACCACCTATAGTTGTATATCCTCTAGTGTTATATGTTCCTAAAACGATAAAGTTGAAACGTTTAATAAAGCGAAGGTTGTTTATTAATACTAAGTCAACATAATCATAATCTAAAGTTTTAGATGCAATTACAGTTTGATGGAACCAATTTGCCCATCTGTATTGACCAGATATTTCTACTCTTCCTAACAATTTTGAAGTGTAACTTCCAATGGTACTATCGACATCAAATTTCGTGATGTCTTTCATAATCGAATCTGTGAAACTTTGTGTTTCTAAAGCAGGAACCCCAGTGTATTGAACGTTTTTACTGATTTTATATGTCTTTGAATTATCATTCCATTTAATGTATCCGAAGTCTAATAAACCAACACTCAATGTAGCTTTACGTGTTAAATCGTATTGCAAACCAGCTGAAATTGCTAGACCTGAATTCTTAAACATATCTTTTACTAGGGCATTAGGATCTACTGATGGTTTAAACTGAAATTTACCACCTGTATCTTTTGCGAACATTGACACTGGAGATTTAACAATACCATTTACAGAAATGTTAATCGTATCTCCATTGCTTGATGTGGTGAATTTTGAATCTTTAATGTCAACCGTAGCATTAACTAATCCTAGGATATATCCAACTTTAAATCCTCCATGTAATTTACCATAGATTCTTTGACGGTATGTAAGACCAGCTTCACCATACATGTTTGATAATACCCCGATGTCTAAAAATCCATCGATAGATTTACCACGATATGCGTAGTTTCCTTGAGTTAATAAATTAAATAATCCATTATTGATGCTCATTCCAGTTTGAGTTTTCAATTGACCGTAGAAACCTAATTCTGCTTCACGTTTTCTACTCAATCTGAATTTCATCATCAATAAATTCAAATTAAATTGATTGGTAATTGTATTATTTCCTCCATTTACTAAAGAAAGCTTACTTAAGTTTTCACTAGCGATAGAAGATTTAATTACATCGTTTAATTGACCATCAATAGATAAGTCTAAGTTTAATGTTGGTACAACAAAAAATAAGTTTGAAGCAAATGCTCTACAAGAGTCTAATGCTCTATGATGCGGGTTTTGAATCCCATCGTACAAAGTACGTGTATAGTATAATGAATAACGCTGTGCGCTAGCAGCTGATACTATCATTATAAATAATATCGGCGTAAGTATATATTTGGTTAGTCGTTTCATGATTTTCGATTTAAATCTAACAAAGTTTGATTCCTAAGATTACTTAACAGGTTTGGCTGTGACTTTAACTCTAGCCTTTACATCAAATCCTAATTTGTAATCGGTGTATATTTTAGGAGTCGAAGCAGTTGTATTTAACTTCGCTTTGATACCTAAATTTTTCACCACTTTTAATTTTTCAAACAATGTTTGAGATAATGCTACTTCAAATGTAGATGTTGCTGGAGCAATTACTTTTTCTTCTCCATTCACAATACCTGTTGTAGCACCTATCATTCTGATTTCTGCTAAACGAGCAACTGAGTCAGTTGCACCATTCAATGCATTTAAATCGATATCTATATCATAAGGGAATCCGTTTGTAATTGAAAAGTAAAATACTCCAGTGTCCAATACTGCAATACTAGTATCGATGTTCAAGGTTTGGAATAATGTGAAAGGTTTCACAGATTCTAAGCGTAATTGATCAAAAGATACCGCTAAAGGAATAGTAGCGTCGATATATAAATTCAAATCACTATTCTCGTGGAAGAAATATGCTAGTGGATCCGGATTGTCAAATGTACTACCAACCCCTGCTGTTACTTTCATAGTGGTAGGGAAATTTGTTAATACATCAGCCAAGTTACTTGATGTTTTATTCAAAGTATCTAAATTGTCCTTAGATGTAGGTACATCGTTAGTGATAGTCGCTTGTTGAATATTTACATCTAGTGGAGTCATTGCTACTTTTGCTCCAGTAACTCCATTCGTTGTTTCTAGAGCCAATCTCATACCTAATGGAATACCCATTCTGCTTTTGAAATTTAATTTCACATCGATACCTTCTAATCCTAAAGCTCCTGATTTGATACCTTTATATGTTTCTTTAGGAACGATTGAAGAGGTTGTGCTTGTTGATGTTTGGTTCGATAATACTTGTTGTAATATCGTTGATTTTCCTTGCCAGTATTTAATAGCTGGTGTTCCTTCAAATTGCATAGATATTAGAGCTGTTCCTCCTGCAGGACCTTGAATTGGATTCGCTGAACTGAAAGTGAAATAAACCATACTCGTATCTAAAGCTCCTCCTGGTTTTCCTGTTAAATCCCATACAGCTTCACCAACCGTAAATGATTGTTCGAATGTTTGTCCTGAAGGTATATTTAACGGACCAGTTGAGAACGGAACTCCGTTTTCTATTAATCCAGGAATAGTAATGTTCAATCCATTAAAGTCGAAAGATTTTGCATTTTGAATTACAATTTTAAATTGAATACCATGAACTGCTAAAGTTTTCACTTTACTTAAGCTCATTAATAAATTAACATCTAAGCTCGCTTCAGTAGGAAATATATCATTACCTCCACTATTAGAAAATGTTAATGTTGCTGGTGGTGCTGGTGCCGCAGTTTGCACAATTTTCAATGCATCACCAAGTGCTGTAGAATTCAACACTTCTAGTGTATCTTGAAACCCAACTTTTAAATAACCTGTAGGGTCTGTTTTTATAAAACTGGTATCTGTTACCAAGTTTTTTAAATCCAATTCACCATAAACTAATGGCAAAATGTAATCTGGAGATAGAGTTGGCTTACCCAAATCTTCATCTAATTTACACGAACCCAACAATAAAAAAGTTGAGGCAACGAAAAACAAGATAATCCGTTTTAGAGATCGTATTAAATACATAGTAAATAAGTTAGTTGTTAGTTATTTTGGTTAAATATAATGAAAAGTTGAAATAGATATCAAATATTCCTACTGAATTATTCTAAAGGATATAATAAATTAATGTTCCGTTAGATGTTGCAACAAGCATTTTTCTTTGATTAGATTGTACTAAAAACGATGGCTTAAGTGCTGATTTTATGGGAAATCCTTTCATTAAATTACCCTCATGATCAAATAAGAATGCCTGAGAGTTCTCTTTTGATAATACTCCCAGCATGCTTTCATCTTGGGAATATTTAAATTCAAATGCAACATCATTAACACTCGTA
>CAZYBY010000176.1:0-21816 GCA_964645385.1 uncultured Sphingobacterium sp. | reverse complement strand
TGCTTGGCGATAAAAAAAATATACTTTATGTAAGTAATGTATGTGATTAGGATTTATTTGAGTCGATTTATGCATCTGCGAAGGCTAAACCGAGTCAAGCAGCTCAGAAATTCCAACGATTATTACTTGAAGGGTTTACTCAATTGTTAAATATCAATATTGTTAAAACCATTAGTATACTTCCAATTACTCGTTATTCAAATTCAAATTTGTTTTGGAGAGTAAATGCAAAATCTGTTAATGGAATTTTTTATACTTACGTACCCTATTTGAAATTCCCATTAATAAAAGATGCATTAGTATTGATTTATACTTTTTTTAAAGTATTAAAAAACACATGGCGTAAAAATGATGATGAGACTATAGTAGTTGCAAATGTTTTGAATTTAGTAGTATCTATAGCAAGCATTACTGCTTGTAAAGTAACAAACACAAAATGTTTGGCATTAGTAACTGATCTACCAAGTTTTATGAACCCTGTTAACGGAGGAAGAATACAACTTAAATTTAGAATTTATAAATCATTTGCAAATTATTTTATAAATAAATACGACGCATATATATTGTTAACTTCTCAGATGAATGCAGAAGTTAATCCTAGGAAAAGGCCACATTTAATTATGGAAGGATTAGTAGATATTAAAATGAATGATGTTGGCTTAGTAAGAAAAAACAGTAAACGAATTATATTATATGCAGGAGCACTTTATGAAAAATATGGAGTCAAAAATCTTGTAGATGCATTTTGTTCATTGCCAAATACCGATATAGAACTTCATTTATATGGAGGTGGAGATATGAGTGAAGTTTTACCAAATTATATAGCTAGGGATCCAAGAATTAAATATTTTGGAGAAGTGGCAAATGCAGATGTGGTAAAAGCATTATCCGAAGCAACTCTTTTAATAAACCCTCGACCAACACACGAAGAGTTTACGAAATTCTCTTTTCCATCGAAAAACGTAGAATACATGGTTTCTGGAACGCCATTGATTTGCACAAATCTCCCTGGTATGCCAGTTGAATATCATGAATATATATATATGTTAACAGAAGATTCTCAGGAATGTATTGCGTCGATATTGCATAACTTACTTTTATTACCAGAAGAAGATTTGATTGAAAAAGGTAAAAAAGCTAAAGAGTTCGTTTTGAAAATGAAAAACAATGTAAATCAAGCAAAACGAATTGCTGATTTTGCAAGCACCATCTAGAATGTTAAATAACACTTGTTGTATATTCAATTTTGCTCCACATTATAATTCTCCAATCTATAAAAAGATGGATAAAGAATTGTTATGTGACTTCTACCTTGGAGATAAGCTACCATATTCCATTAAACGAATGGATTACAATTCGCTTAAGGGGTTTAAACACGAATTAAAAAACATATTTATTATCGGCAACTTTTACTGGCAAAAGGGAGCCATTAGAATTTTATTTAAACCTTATAAAAACTATATATTTACTGGTGAGCCTTTTTGTTTATCTACATGGATTATATTATTTCTTGCAAAATTTACAGGTAAACAAACATACTTATGGACGCATGGTTGGTATGGTGATGAAACATTCATAAAAAAGATAATTAAAAAACTTTTTTTTAAGCTTGCTAATCATATTCTTCTTTATGGTGATTATGCAAAAGGCTTAATGTTAAAAGAAGGCTTCGATGTGAAAAGTTTACATGTTATCTATAATTCACTAGATGTAGAAGAGCAAATCTCATATAGAGATAAATTAATTGCGAATAATATTTATCAAAACCATTTTAATAATAACAATCCTGTATTATTATATATTGGTAGAATTCAAAAGATAAAAAAAATTGATTATATTATAGAAGTATTGAAGAGATTAAAATTGAAAGGTAAATTTTACAATTTAATTTTAATTGGTGAAGAAGTTGAGCAAACGGATTTGAATTCGAAAATAACTGAATATGGTTTAGAAAATCAAGTTTGGAAATATGGTTCTTGTTATGATGAGCGTATACTTTCTGATTTAATCTATAATGCAGACTTATGTGTATCTCCAGGTAATGTTGGACTAACAGCGATGCATACTCTAGTTTATGGAACACCAGTAATTACTCATCAAAACTTTGCGAATCAGATGCCAGAGTTCGAAGTAATTATTCCAGGAAAAACTGGAGATTTTTTTATTGAAGACTCTTTATGTGATTTAGAATTAAAAATATCAAATTGGATCGAGAATTATTCAACACAAAGAGAAAACATAAGAATCAATTGTTATCAAGTTATATCAGAAAAATATAATCCCAGCTCTCAAGTGTATTTACTAAAAACTCTACTTACTTAACATATGGCACATATCATCGATTTAAAAACATTTACAGATAAAAGAGGAAATTTAACTGTTATTGAAAAGGTAATTCCATTCGATATCAAAAGAGTTTTTTATATATACGGTGTCGATGATTCTACAAGAGGTTTACACCGACATCATAAAACAATTCAGGCTGCAATTTCAATTCAAGGATCTTGTGAAATTTGGAATCAATCAAGTGCGACCTCTGGAAACGAGAAGTTTTTGTTAGATCATCCAAGTAAATGCTTAATTCTAAATCCTCAAGACTATCACTGGATGAAAAATTTTTCGAAAGATTGTATTCTAATGGTTTTTGCTTCAGAATATTTTGATCCAGCTGATTATATATACGAGCCCTATATTCAAGACTAATTATGAAAATAAATCACTACGCACTATTTGAAGAATTAACTTCAGATCAAATTGATTGGAATTATTTAGGGGAATCAGATGTAGAAGCACCTTATTATATTCCTTACGATAGAGATTCTTATTTGAAATTAATAAGTAATTTAGATTTTGCGTATTATGTTGATACATTGAAAAAGTATTGCCAACAAAACAATATTACTAAAATAATTTCAATAGGTTCAGGCAGATGTGGTTTAGAATATCACTTAAAATTGAATACTGACTTAAGTATTGTAGTGACTGATACAACAGATTCAATTTTAAGAATAAAATCATTTGAAATATTTGATGATGCTATGCAGATAAATCTGTTGGAAGATTCATCTTCTTTAGTTGTTGATTCAAAAACATTAATTTTATTGAGTAGAATAGATACTGAATTTGACGATAATAATTTTAAAAAACTCTTTGAATTGTTAAGTATAAAAGATGTAAAGTACATTAGTTTAATCCCTGCAGAATTACTAAGTTTTAAAATCATTATTGCTGAGTTGAAAATATTTTTAATTAGTATTCTCAAAAATAAGAAAAGAGTTTACTGTGGTTTTGCAAGATCTAAATCTGAATTTATAAATGCTTGGAAAATGTTTTATAAAGAGAGTGCAGCATTTTCAAACAATAAAATATTTCAACTATCAAAAAAATAATTATGATTCCTTTTCTTTCATTTGATTATCAAGATAAATTATATCGAGAACAGCTTATTGAAGCTATGACTAAAGTTCTAGACTCGAAATGGTATATCATGGGAAATGAACTTACTGCATTTGAAAAAGAGTATGCAAGTATACATCAAACTAAATATTCCTTAGGTGTTGCAAATGGACTTGATGCACTTATTATTTCATTGCATGCGCTAGGAGTAAAGGAAGGAGACGAAGTAATTGTTCCTTCTAATACCTATATAGCGAGTTGGTTGGCTGTTTCAGCCTTAGGAGCTATTCCAATTCCAGTGGAGCCTGATGAGAAAACTTACAATATAAATCCAAATTTAATAGAAGCTAAAATTACTTCAAAAACAAAAGCAATATTACCTGTTCACTTATATGGTCAACCTTGTGATATGACTACTATCATGGGAATTGCTAAACAATACAATTTATCTGTTGTTGAAGATAACGCTCAAGCACATTTAGCTTTATGGAATAATAAAATTACTGGAAGCTTTGGAGATATTAATGCTACAAGTTTTTATCCTGGTAAAAACCTTGGCGCATTAGGAGATGGTGGAGGAATAACTACTGATTCTGAGGAGTTATATTTAAAAGCAAAATCATACCGTAATTACGGTTCAGAGAAGAAATACTATAATGAGATAAAAGGTATTAATTCTAGGTTGGATGAACTACATGCTGCAGTTTTAAGAGTTAAACTTCCATACCTTGCTCAACTTACAAAAAGCAGACAAGAAATTGCTAGCAAATACAATAATCTATTATCAAATTGTAAATCGGTAAAAATTCCATTTGTATCGGATCAAGCAACACATGTATATCATTTATATGTATTAATGTGTGAGAGAAGAGATGATTTGCAAACATACCTACAATCTAAAGGTATAGGGACTTTAATACATTATCCTATTCCACCACATTTACAACAAGCATATAAAGAATTAAATTATAAAGAAGGGGATTTCCCAATTGCAGAATATATAGCTAAAAGTTGCTTGAGTTTGCCAAATTATCCAGGAATTACAGATGAACAAATTGAAGAGGTTTGTACAGCAATTTTAAGTTTCTATAACTCATAATGAAAAGATTTTACTGTACTCATTTCGATATTAATTATACTCCACATGCTAGATCGCTAGCAGAGTCTTTAATGAAAGTTTCTCCGGAAAGTGAATTGTTTACTTTTTGTATGGATGATGCTAGTTATGAAAACCTAACCAACAACAAACCCGAAAATGTAACTCCAATTCATTTTTCAAAATTAGAGTCGACTTTTCCTGGTTTATTAATTGCGAAAAATAATAGAACTAGGGTTGAATATTTTTATACTTGCAGCCCTTCAATTTGCAATTATGCTCTAAGGCATATAGAGGGAATAAACGAAATAACTTATTTAGATGCAGATTTATATTTTTTCGCTAACCCTGAGCCAATTTTTGAAGAATTAAAAAATGCATCAGTAGGAATAATTGAACACAAATTCAGTTTTTTCACTAAGCGGAATATTGTATATGGTAAATTTAATGTTGGTTGGATTACTTTCCGTAACGATAAAAATGGTTTAGAATGCTTAAACTCTTGGACAAACAATTGTATAGATTGGTGCTATCAACGTTTAGAAGGAGATAAATATGCAGATCAGAAGTACTTAGATTATTGGCAAAGAGATTTTGAAGGTGTTTATGTTATTAAAAACATAGGTGCAAACCTAGCAATATGGAATATTAGCAACTATAATATTTCACTTCAAAATGGAGATGTATATGTGAATGACCAAAAGCTAATTTTCTATCATTTTGCAAATTTTAAGCAAATAGAAAATAATGCATTTAAAACAGATTTAAGTAGAGTATTTGTTAGATGTGCGGGTATTATAAAAAACAACATATATTTACCATACATATATACTATTTCTAAATACCTAGATAATAGTAAACTAATTATTGCTAAAAAAGACTCTCATGCAGTTGGCATAGGGATGCTAGCTAGAAAGATAACAAGAATTATAAGACAAATTTTATTCCCAGACATAATAAAAATCTAACATGTTAAACAATAAAATACTATTAATCACAGGTGGAACGGGTTCTTTTGGAAGTGCCGTATTGAATCGTTTTATCAATACAGATCATTTCAAAGAAATACGCATTTTAAGTCGCGACGAAAAAAAACAAGATGATATGCGTAAGCGATTGAACAATCCTAAAGTCAAATTTTATATAGGCGATGTAAGAGATTATTCAAGTGTAGAGCCTGCAGTGAAAGGAGTAGATTATATTTTTCATGCAGCGGCATTAAAACAAGTTCCTTCTTGCGAATTCTTCCCTATAGAAGCAGTTAAGACAAATATTCTTGGTACCGACAATGTATTAACTGCTGCTGAAAAGCATGAGGTGAAAAAAGTTGTAGTACTAAGCACAGATAAAGCTGCATATCCGATTAATGCCATGGGAATGTCGAAAGCATTGATGGAAAAAGTGATGGTTGCAAAGTCTAGAAATTTAGATGATTCAAAAACTATATTTTGTGCAACTCGATACGGAAACGTAATGGCGTCTAGGGGTTCAGTAATTCCATTATTTGTTGATCAAATGAACGAAGGTAAACCTTTAAGTATTACAGATCCGAACATGACTAGGTTTATGATGACACTAGAAGATGCGGTTGACCTTGTTTTATTCGCTTTTGAAAATGCAAAACAAGGAGATTTATTTGTTCAAAAAGCTCCTGCGGCGACAGTAGAAACTTTAGCAAAAGCTTTAATAGAATTATATAAATCTGAAAGTAAAATTAACATCATCGGCGTTCGACATGGTGAAAAATTATACGAAACACTTGTGAATAGAGAAGATATGCTAAAGGCTGAAGATATGGGTAACTATTTCAGAATACCTGCAGATAATAGAGATTTGAATTACGAGCAATATTATTCTGAAGGTACTCAAGATAGTTTTAGTCACGAAGAATATCATTCACACAATACAGAGCAATTAGATATCGAAGGAATGAAACAATTGTTATTTAAATTACCTATGATTCGTAGAGATATTTTAGGTGATAAAGATGCAGTTCAATATCCATATTAATATATGATAAAAGTAGGAATCACCGGGCAAGCTGGATTTGTAGGGAAACATCTTTATAATACTTTAGGTTTATTTCCAGATTTATATACTAGAATAAATTTTGAAAAATCTTTTTTTGAAGATGAAACACTGTTAGATAAATTCGTTTCAGAATGTGATATTATTGTTCATTTAGCGGCAGTGAACAGGCATGCGGATCCTTCAAAAATATATAGTACTAATATAGATTTAGCACAGAAGTTAAGAGACTCTCTTATTCGTACAAGTGTGAAGCCACACGTTATATTTTCTTCTTCAACACAAGAAGAGCGTGACAATCCTTATGGTAATGCTAAAAAGGATGCACGTAATATGCTTTCTGCGTGGGCATCCGAATCGAATGCGAAATTTACTGGACTAATTATACCTAATGTATTTGGCCCTTTTGGGAATCCATATTATAATTCTGTGGTGGCAACATTTTGCCATCAGTTAGCACACAATGAAGAACCTAAAATAGAAGTAGACGGTGAACTGAAATTAATTTATGTTTCGGAACTAGTTGATGAAATTTTAAAATGCTTTAATGGTTACGGAAATGCTCAGTTAAGCATCAATCATACTCATCAAATTAAAGTTTCAGAAATATTAAAATTACTAAAAGGATACAAAGAAGATTATTTACAATTGGGGGTTATACCTAGTTTCTCTACGAATTTTGAATTGAACTTGTTTAATACATTTAGATGTTACATGGATATTAAGAATCATTTCCCTGTGCATTTCAAAAAGAATGTTGACCCAAGAGGAGCATTTGTAGAAGTAATAAGATTGAATGTTGGAGGGCAGGTGTCTTTTTCAACTACCGTACCAGGGATTACGAGAGGAAATCATTTTCATACTCGCAAAATAGAACGATTTGCTGTAATAAAGGGAAAAGCCTTAATACAACTCAGACAAATTGGAACAAATGATGTTATGGACTTTTATTTAGATGGAGAAAAGCCATCTTATGTAGATATGCCAATTTGGTTTACGCATAATATCAAGAATATAGGAGAAGAAGAGCTTTATACAATTTTTTGGATCAATGAGTTTTACAACCCAGAAGATCCTGATACATTTATGGAAACTGTTTAATGGAAAATATGAAATCTAAATTAAGAGTAATGACTGTTGTTGGTACTCGTCCGGAAATTATTCGCTTGGCGAGAGTGATGGCAAAGTTAGACGAGTCAGTTGCAATAGAACATATCATTGTTCATACTGGTCAGAATTATGATTACGAATTGAATCAAATATTTTTTGATGACATGGGTATTCGTAAACCTGATTATTTTTTAAATGCTGCCGGAGCTACTGCTACAGAAACTGTTGGCCAAATATTAATTAAAATAGATCCCCTTTTAGAAGAATTGAAGCCAGATGCTTTTTTAGTTTTAGGCGATACTAATAGTTGTTTATGCGCTATTCCTGCTAAGAAAAGACATATCCCTATATTTCATATGGAAGCAGGTAACAGATGTTTTGATCAGCGTGTACCAGAAGAAACAAATCGTAAAATTGTAGATCATATTTCTGATATTAATTTAACGTACAGCGACATCGCAAGAGAATATTTATTGAGAGAAGGATTACCTGCGGATAGAATTATTAAAACTGGTTCTCCAATGTTTGAAGTATTAAATCATTATTTAAGTTCTATTCAAAATTCTGATGTGTTAAGCAGATTAAATTTAACCGCACATCAATATTTTGTTGTATCGGCACATAGAGAAGAGAATATTAGTAATGATAAAAATTTTACAGGTTTAATAGATAGTTTAAATCTAATTGCAGAAAAATATAATTACCCAATTATTGTAAGTACTCATCCACGTACTCGAAAAATGATTGATGCAAAAGGCATTGTTTTGCATAAAAACATTCAATTGTTAAAACCTCTAGGGTTTAATGATTACAATGCTTTACAAATGAATTCATTTGCAGTATTGTCTGATAGTGGTACGATTTCAGAAGAATCATCAATCTTAAATTTCCCAGCATTAAATATCCGTCAAGCACACGAACGTCCGGAAGCTATGGAAGAAGCTTCTGTAATGATGGTCGGATTAAATCCAGAAAGAATTATGCAAGGCTTAGCCCAAGTAGCAATTCAAAATAGAGGAGAAGTCAGAGATTTTAGAAGAGTGGCAGATTATTCTATGCCAAATGTTTCGGATAAAGTAGTGAGAATAATTATCTCTTACGTAGATTATATTAAAAGAGTAGTTTGGAGTGAGTAAATCGCCAAGTAAAAATAATCGTATTTGGATTGTCTCTGAGGTATTCTATCCTGAAGAGGTCGCTACAAGCTATATTATGACTGAAATAGGTCTAAATATAGCAAATGAAAGCAATTGCGAAGTACATGTATTGTGTGGCCCAGAGAGCTATGAGAAAGATTCTAATAAATATGATAAATCTTATATAGAGAAATTACATATTCATAGAATCAATTTATTTAATTTAGACAAAAACAGAGCAATATTTCGATTGATAAGAATTGTAGGTTTATCAATAGCATTATTTTTTTCAGCTTTGTTTAGAATTAGAAAAACTGACAAAGTATTTATTGTAACGAATCCTGCTACAATTATTCCACTGTTTGCACTTTTAAAAAAATAAAAAGATTTAAGTATACAATACTTGTTCATGATGTGTTTCCTGAAAACCTTGTAGTTGCAAATTACATAAGCGCTAAGAACATATTCTACTCATTTTTTAAAAAGATATTCGATTATGCTTATCGCTCTGCAGATCAATTAATTGTTTTGGGTGTGGACATGCAAAAGCTATTAATTTCTAAAACAGAATTATCAGAAGACAGAGTTCAAGTAATTCAAAATTGGGCAGATACAACTAATGTTTATCCAATTCCTTTTGAGCAAAACGATATTGTTCCCGCAGACTTAAAATCGAAAATAATAATTCAATATGCAGGAAATTTTGGTCCACTTCAAAATCTAATTGAATTTTTAGAAGTAATTCGAGAAGTTAATAATCCAGAATTACATTTTGTGTTTATTGGAAGAGGCGCGAAAGAAAATGAAATGCGAGCTTATCAAAAAAAGTACAACTTAAATCAAGTAAGCTTTTGGCATGCATTTAATAGATCTAACCAGAACGAATACTTGAATGCTTGCCATTTTGGGTTAGTATCATTAACCGACGAGTTAATCGGTTTAGGAGTTCCTTCCAAGACTTATAATATCTTAGCGGCATCTAAGCCAGTGCTATTTATAGGAAATTCAGAAACAGAGATTGCAAAAACTGTAGTTGAACACAATTGTGGTTTAGTATTCAACTATAATAATAAAAAAACATTAATAGAATTTTTCAATAATCTTAGTAAAAAGAATTTGGAAGAGTATCTATATTTGGGAAAAAATGGTGTACATTTAGCTAATACTTTGTTCTCAAAGAGTAATATTCTTAAAAAAATTAATAAGTTATTGATTGACAACAACAATGGGTAGTGATTACATAAGTCTGAGTATTTATCTTCTAGTTTATTTTATTGTAATTCATTACTATTTTCAAATAGCCTATAAATTTAGAATAGTTGATAAGCCAAATGAGCGTAGTTCTCATGCAAAAACCACTATTCGCGGAGCTGGTGTAATATTCCCAATTGCATCATTAATCCCATTTATCTACTATAACAATTCACTACATTACATTTATTTCCTTGCAGGATTGTTATTAATAAGCGTTATCAGTTTTCTGGATGATGCCTTCACACTTAAAAACAGAATTAGATTTATATGTCATTTCATAGCAGTATCACTGTTATTGGCACAACTCAATTTCTATCAGTTTAATATAATATACATTATACCAGCCTTTATTATATCAATCGGGGTAATTAATGCCTATAATTTTATGGATGGGATTAATGGTATGCATGCTATATATAGTTTTGTAAGTATTAGTACTTTGTATTATTTAAACGGAAAATATGGTCAAATTCTACCTGATTCACTATTCCTAAGTTTAATACCAGCAATTGCAGTATTTGGTTATTATAATATCCGAAAAAAAGCACGTTGCTTTTCTGGAGATGTTGGTAGTATCTCTATTGCATTTATTATATCATACTTAATTATAATTCTCATTATTAATACGGCCAATATAAGATGGATATTCCTTTTAGGAGTTTATGGCTTAGATAGTGTATCGACAATTATTTTACGTCTTATCCGTAAAGAGAATATTTTTAGAGCTCACCGTTCACATTTTTATCAATTCTTGGCAAATGAAAAGGGTATATCGCATATTCAAGTTTCATTAATCTATGCTTTTGTGCAATTAATCATTAACACAGTACTTATTTTTGGATCTACCAATGCCTATATTCCTGTTTTCTCCCTTACTCTTCTATTTTACATATTTCTACGACTAAAATTAGAAGGTTCTCAAAAGCTTTTTGTTAAATATTAGATAATTATTTAATATTCAATGCTTTATCTTCTAAACTCCCATGCAATATTCTTTTCATAATATTTCCTTAATATTTTATATCCTAGTATCTTTACAGATTATATAATAGAGATTAAATGCCCTTATTAAAACGTTTATTAAACAGATACGCAGGAAGGTACGCATCTAGGTGGCTAGTTTTGCTCATTGATCTTGCTATCGTTTATGGCTGTTATGTAATGGCTAAGCTTATTCGACATAATTTTGTGTTTTCTGATGTGGAATGGGAGCATTTGGTGATGCGTGCACCAATTTTAATGTCTTTCTATTTAGTTTCATTTCTAGTATTTCAGTCTTATGTTGGTATTATACGCCAAACCAGTTTATACGATGCTATTAAAATATTCCAAGCTACTTCTATAGCTGCATTTGCAATATTCATTACTGCTACCATAACAGAGAAGTATTTAAATTTTGTATTTGCATCGCCGATAATTATTCTCATTCATTTTTTTATTTCTGTTTACTTTTTAATTACATCGAGAATATTTTTCAAAACGATCTTCATCACCTTAGTGGGATATGGAGATAAGGTTAAAAAGAATGTATTGATCTATGGAGCTGGGCAATCTGGAATTATCACTTTAAATACATTATCCCAAGATTCGCGTTTAGATATTAATGTCATTGGATTTATTGACGATAACACTTCAAAGATTGGAAAGACTCTGGCGGGTATAAAAATATATTCTCCTGAAGAAGCATTAAATGGAATGTTGGAGAAAAGAAATATTTCTGACGTAATTATTTCGATTCAAAATATTTCTGCATCTCGTAAAACAGAAATTGTAAACCGTTGCTTAGAGATGGACATTCAGGTAAAGAATGTACCTCCAATTAGTAAATGGATTAATGGGGAATTAAGTCCTCGGCAAATTAAAGCAGTTAAAATTGAAGATTTATTAAATAGAGAACCTATTAAATTAAATCAAGAAAACATATACAATGAACTTACTGGCAAAGTAGTGATGATCACTGGTGCGGCAGGTTCTATCGGTTCTGAAATTGCAAAACAAGTTGTTTCTTACAAACCTAAAATGGTATTGTTCGTCGATCAGGCTGAAACTCCGATGTACGAGTTAGAATTAAACATCAGAAAACGAATAGAGCGCTACCACGTACTTACAAAGTTTATTGTAGCTGATGTTTCGGACGAAATCGCCATGGAGCGTATCTTCGAGGAATATCGTCCTACTAAAATATTCCACGCAGCAGCTTATAAACATGTACCATTAATGGAGGCAAACCCTTTTGAGTCGGTTCGTGTAAATGCCTTAGGAACTAAAAACATGGCTGACTTAGCTGTGAAATATAAAGCAACTAAGTTTGTAATGGTTTCTACAGACAAGGCAGTTAATCCTACTAATATAATGGGAGCTACTAAGCGAATTGCAGAAATGTACATTCAGAGCTTGAGTAAATTACCCGACATGAAAACCGCATTCATTACTACGCGTTTTGGAAATGTATTAGGTTCGAATGGTTCTGTAATTCCTTTATTTAAGAAACAAATAGAAATGGGTGGTCCAATTACTGTGACACATCCAGAAATAACTAGATTTTTCATGACTATCCCTGAAGCCTGCCAGTTAGTATTGGAAGCGGGTTCTATGGGAAAAGGAGGTGAAATATTTATTTTCGATATGGGCCAATCGGTAAAAATTATCGATGTGGCAAAAAACATGATTAAACTCTCGGGTTTAACTTTAGGAAAGGATATACAAATTGAAATCACAGGATTACGTCCTGGAGAAAAATTGTATGAAGAATTATTAAACGATTCTGAAAATACCATTCCAACATATCACCCCAAAATTAAAATTGCAAATGTTCAGGAATATGAAAGAGAATATATAGAGAATGAATTTGCTCAACTCTTTACATGTTGTAAACAGCACGACCATTTACAATTGGTTGCACAGATTAAGAACATGGTGAAGGAATATGTAAGTAATAATTCTGTATACGAAAGTTTAGATTAATTGAAACATTGCAATAAGTAAAAGAGCACCCATTATTACCCAAATGAAAATACAATATTATTTCATAATAATATTTCAATGTATCGCTTTATCTGTATTTAGCCAAAATGCGATAGATCGAATTCCGTTTGGAACGAGTAATATCGATCCCGGGTACTCTTATGGATTAAACTCTAGAGATATTGTAGTAGGTAGTACGTACTCGTTTCTTCAAAACGATAGCATTACTTTAAATTTTAGTCCGAACGCTGTACAAAATAATGAGATAGGTAGCCGACAAATTGGTTCTATCATGGATATCATATTGAAAAGTACTAATAGAGACAATCTTGATTGGACAATGTTTTTATTTAGTAATGCTCCAATTGTAGATTTTTCAGACAATTCCAAAGTAATGGGTGTAGATTCGGTACGACTAATGAGTTCTGATTCTAGCTTTAACATTTACGGTTATGCTAAATACAATACTCAACTTAAAATAAATATTAAGTTAAAGTTATTACCAAACAGCCCTGTTGTTAAAATCAAAGTTAAGCTAAAGAACAAATCTCAATCAACTATAAATGGTAATTGGGGGTATTTTGTAGACCCCGAAGAACCGACTCAAGAGAATACATTTATTCCTGGTAAAGGAACAAATTTTGGAATAGTAAGTAGTGGTTGGACTAGTAATTACATTTATTCTGGAATTTCCGGCTCACTTAAATCGAATTTTCAAAATCATGCCTTGGCATGGATTAAAAATGTTCCTAATAAATTAATTGGTTATAGCTATTCATTCGGAATAGATTATGATATTAGTATAAAAGCACAAGATTCTAGCGTTATAGAATTTTATCAAATTACTGCTGTAGCTAACAAATCTTATCCAAATGGGGCCATTTCTTGTGTGACTAATTGGATCGATAAATTATATGATTTGGATCCCGATCTATCTGCGAATTACCAAATAGTTTCAGGTAAAGTGGAAGGAACAGATTATACTAATGTTAAAGATGCTTTCATACGAGTGTATAAAGATATAAATACATTAATAGCAGAAGGTAAAACAAATGAGTTCGGTGAGTACAAACTAATAGTTCCAAAATTAAGCCTTAACAAAATATATGTTGTTACTGCGGAGAAATTAGGTTATATAAAGCAATCTAGAAAATTTGAACTTAAAACTAGAAAGCCATTAAATGTTGATTTCTTAAATAAAGATAAATTAGCTTTAAAAGTTGCTAATGTAGATGCAAGTTTCACCAAAAATATAAAAGCAGAAGGTATCTTAAGTTCCTCAACAGGTGACTTGGTTTTAGAGAATAACTTTTTAGTGATGGCTATTTCTTCAAAATCGAAAATGCCGAATAGTTTAACGAAGAAAGGAAACATTTTAGATTTTTATATTAAAGGTCAAGAAATAGATTTAATTGATTGGATTAAGTTATCTAAAATTTCTACTTCCTTCGACACACTTGATGCATGGTGGCAAAATGATAATGAATGGATTGACACTATATATATAAGCGAAAAATATATAAATAGAGTTGTTGTTCGAACAGAAGGAAGATTAACTAGAAGTTTAAACTCTGGACCAATTAAATCTTATGAAAAACTTCAAGAGGTAGAAGATAGCGTTTTGATATTTAATGATAAGTTTAAAATTATTAATGAATATACATTAGATGCTGGGGCAAAATATGTGGTTGTAAAATCAACACTTCAAAACTTGAGTAGTGATACAACAAGTTTATTTTTTGGAGATATCTTGAAACTGGGTGGAGGTAACGAAAAATCTTATGTGCCCGGAGTTGGAGAAATAAGTTCGGATTTTGGTAATTCATCAGACTTTTTAAATACACCCATTCAGCCCTGGTTTGCCAATTATGGTAAGTATAATGTAAGTTATGGGGTAATCTATAACGACTTGCCTGAAAAAACTTATGCTGTGAGAAGATGGGGTTCATCTGTTTTTAATTTGAAGATTAATCCAAATTCAAGTATTACTATTTCAAGAAATGTTGCAACATCAGCAAATAATACAAACAATTTATTCAGACAAAAGAGTATTTATAATGTCTATAAATCACTTGTAAAGAGTAGATCTAATTTTGTTGCAAATGTATTTTTGTCAAGAAGGCAATTATTAAAAAATGATACATTAAAAGTTACCGTAAAATATTACAACTTCACCGGTAATGATGTCTCATTATATTCTAAAATTGAACACCCTTCAATTTTTAGAGCGATAAGTAATCAGAAAAACGATATTTCTATTCCTAAGCACGATTCTTTAATAGTTAATTTATATTACGTTGCTACTGCTGGTGGAAAATCGAATTTTATATTTAATTATCAGGAACAAAATCAGTATTTATTCCAAGAGAACTACCAAGTATTTGTGAATGCTCCTGGATGGTTCAGAGGAGATAATCACACACATTCCACTTTTAGTGATGGGACAAATAGCATCGAAGAAAATGTAAGGTATGCAAGAGATTTAGGTTTATCGTTTATAACAGCAACTGACCATAATACTATTACACATTTCTCTGAGGTTAATAGATTAAGTAATTTGTATAAGGATATGGTGATAATGGGGGGTGATGAGATTACTACAAGCCGAGGACATTGTTTAGCGTATAATATTAATACTGTTGTACCTTGGAATCTTACGCAATATACGGAACAAAAAATCATTGATTCTGTAAACAAACAAACGAATTCATTGGGGAGAGCTTTTGCATATATTGCTCATCCAAATGATCCTAACTACAACTGGAGAAATTTAAATTTAACGAATTTAAGAGGTTTAGAAGTTTGGAATTCTTATAATCTTGATTTTAATTTTAAAGACAAGGAGAGCTTAAAAACATTTGCACAATGGGATTCCTTAAATATTTTAGGTAGAAAATTATTCGGTATTGCTAACTCAGATGCGCACTCTTCTATTAATGTAGGTGCTAATTTTATAGTTGCAAAATTAGACACCTTCTCGCGTCAAGAAGTGATAAAAGTACTAAGAGATAAAGGAACTTTTTACGGAAGTAATGGCCCTGAACTAGATTTTACCATAGATGGTGTAGAAATGGGTGGTACGGTGTACATGCCTTACGATGCGGGTAGTTTATTTTGCAAAATTTCAGCTAATAGCAATTCAGAAGATTTAATTCGAGAAGTTCGGTTAATTCGTAATGGGCAAATCATAGAATCTTGGAATCCTAATTCAAAAACCTTCCTGACAAAGCAAACACTTCAGGGCTTAACAGATGATTTTTACAGAATAGAAATAGATTGTGGAAATGGATTTGCTTTCTCTAACCCAATCTGGATTAGTCAAAATGTTCTTGCACCTAATTCTTCAACTTCAAATAATAAAGATTCTTTAAATCAAGTATCACTTATTGAAAAAAGTGTTCTCTCTATAAGTCCAAATCCTGCGAGTGATTACTTAGATGTTTTTGGCTTAGTACCAGAAATTGATTACCATTATATCATAAAAACTTTACAAGGTAAAACTATTAGTGTAGGTGAAGTTAGCGAACGAAATTCACGAATCGAATTGAATGATGTTCAATCAGATATTTATATTTTAAATGTATATCCAGAGAGAGATGCAACTGCAGTGAAGCGCCTTTTAATAGTAGTGAAGAAAGACTAAAAATTTACGAGATGGTTTTTCTATCTAAACGTTTTTTCATTATTATCTCCATCATTTCAATTGTTTGGTTAGGTTTTTCTTTTAAGCCTGCTGCGAAGCATGGCAATATCAAATTCATCATAGAAGGCGCTTTGCAAATTCCTTCTGCTCAGGGGTTCTCCAGAGTTTTTGAAGATTCTGTATTATTCAGTATTGGAAATAATAGAATAGTAAATACTTCTACACAAAGATTCGTTCAGCAATTGGATTCTTTCTTTGTTCAAAATGCACCCTTAAAAATTGAATTACAATCAGATTTGTATTTCGATTTCAGTAAAAGAAATTTAAAATGGTTGTATTACTCCACCAACAATAAAGTCTACAAAATAAATGTCGATGCTTCTATCGACGAACACGATGATCATTACCACGCCCGACTAATTACATTTGAACAAATAAATCGGTAACTCGCATCTCGCATCTCGTAACTCATAGCTGGTTCCAGATAGTTATCGGGATTGTAACTGGATTGATTTTCATAATTCACAATTTCCCAATTTCATAATACTGATAAATAATCCTGCATATATGCGGTTTTAAGTATCACATTCTTCCTGTATTTTTGATAAAAAACTAAAGGAGGATTTGTGAAATGGATGTACAATGGTTTATTCCAAACACTACGATAGTGTTTTTGAAGCCTTTAAAAAGCTTCTCTTATGCCTTAATTATTTTTTATTTAGCTTATCTAATAATCTACCGGAAATTTATTAATCCTAAGTTTCAGCTGATCGTAGATTTACGAGCTTGCCCTAGCATTGGGTATTATTCCCTTTGCAGTAACTTACTTTGTTTTTGGGTGTTCGATATAATAAAAGAATATATTTATCATAGCCTATTGAAGCTCGCAGATCGGATATATGTTGCCAAACACGAGCATAAATACGTATTCCCAATGCCAATAAGAACTAAAATATCTGAAAATTATACACTATCGGATGAGCTAGAATTTTAATTTATTCTATAAAAGTGTATCTTGTAGGTATAATTTATTACTGAATGGAAGCCCTTAAATTATTCCTACTAGTTCTCACCTCTTTCAGCTTTGTTTGGTTTGCGATACCAACCTTGATTAAGGTTGCTCATAATGGTAATTTTTTCGATGCCCCAGATCATGTACGAAAAATACATGTTAACGATACTCCAAATTTAGGTGGTGTTGCAATATTCTTTGGGTTCTTATTTGCATGTATTATTTTTCTAAAAGCTACAGCAATAGAATATGGTAACTTTCTATTGGGTGCCAGTATGATCATATTTTCAATGGGTATTCGCGACGATATGTTAGGTTTGAATGCTTATGCGAAAATAGGCTTGCAGTTTATTGCAGCTTTCCTTGTGGTATATTTTGGTAATGTACATATCGATAGTTTCTTTGGATTGTTTGGTGTATTCGATTTGCCAGAATTAGTTTCAATTTTATTTTCTTTATTTATTATAATCGTTATAACAAACTCCATCAATTTAATTGATGGAGTTGATGGTTTGGCTGGAAGCATTGGAATAGTAATTACAGCGGCATACGGATTGTTGTTTTTCGATATGAATCAATTAGGTTGGAGTCGTATTGCATTCGCGCTATGTGGTGCACTACTTGGATTCATTCGTTTTAATTTTTCTCCTGCAAAAATATTTATGGGAGATACGGGTGCTTATATCATTGGTTTTATTCTTGCCATTCTTACTATTCAATTTATAGAACTCAATAAATTCGATGCTATTTATAATAACGATCCTTTTGTAAAATCTGCACCGGCAGTAGGTATTGGTTTTGTGTTCGTTCCTTTATTCGATACATTAAGAGTGTTTATTATACGCATTGCCAATGGACTTTCTCCTTTTTATGCAGATCGCCGACATATGCATCATTTTTTAATGGATAGAGGTTGGAATCACAAGCAAATTAGTTTATTCTTGGCAGGAATGTCGTTGTTTTTTATTGCATTCTGCTTAGTTTTTCAACATATCGGAAGTTTTTATTTAATCGGTACTTTAATCAGCATTGGAGTTGTAATACATTTAATAATGAGTTACTTTCAAAAAAAATAACTGTGAAATTAAATTCGAAATTTTTCTGTTTTCTATTTTCCATTATTCTATTTACAACTCTACAGAGTAATGCTCAGTTTCTCCCCATCCATCATTATAATAATGAAAAAAATACTTGGTATAATGATATAGAATATACCCATTCCGCACTTCAGCCTATCTATGTTGATGATACTTCAGCCTATAAAAAAAGTAATAGGAAGTATTGGTTGACAAGAAAGTTGTTCGACGAAAGTTTATTTTATAAGAAGACGGACAACTCAACCTTGTTCATAAATTTCATGTCGGATTTCTATCTGGGTAGGGAAAAATCTACAACACTTTGGACGAATAATCGTGTACTGCAAGTAGGAGGGAAAGTGAAATCTAATTTCAGTTTCGATTTTAATTTATATGAAACACAAACTAGATTGCCAGGATATTTGGATACCTTAAGTATTGAATTAAAATCAATACCTGGGCAAGGTTGGCACGAAATAGTTAAGCAGCAAGGAACTGTTTATGATTATACTTATGTTACGGCACATATAGCTTATCAAACTGGAAAATTTAATTTTCAATTAGCAAACGATAAATTATTTATTGGAGATGGATATCGTTCTATGTTATTGTCAGATGTATCGATACCATTCCCATATTTTAAAGCAAGTTATACTGGAAGTAAAATTCAATATGCAGCGATTTATATGCAATTTATAGATCAGTTTGCACCGAAATTATCAGATGCATTAGGCTATCAAAAGAAATGGGCTGTGATACATTATCTAGATTGGAACATCAATAAGAAATGGACCCTTGGTTTGTTTGATGCAGTTGTTTGGCAAGATGCCGACTCTTCTGGTAAACGTGGATTTGAAGTAGGCTATGCAAACCCAATCATGCTATTGAGGGCCGCTGAATTTGCAACAAGTTCATCAGATAATGCACTTATAGGAATCAATCTTAAATTCCAAGCTACTAGAAATACAAAATTCTATGCGCAACTTGCACTAGATGAATTAAAGGTTGACGAATACATTGCAAACAAAGGATGGTGGGCTAATAAATTCGGATTACAATTTGGTGTACGTTCGAGATCTATACTCGGTGTAGAAAATTTGAATGGTTTTACAGAATTGAACTTAGCTAAACCTTATACATATACGCATAAAAATACTCAACGTAGCTATACTAATTATGGTGATGCCTTAGCACATCCACTTGGTGCAAACTTCATAGAAAATGTTTCGAGATTGGAATATAAATTCAACAGATGGAACACTATGTTGCAAGTGAATTACTCGAAGTATGGATTGGATTCTTTAACTGGTACAAATGTTGGGAAAGATATTTTAGAATCATACGAAACACGTGATAAAGAGTATGGCAATAAAATTTTACAAGGCATTCCTGCATCATTATTATTTATCGATGCACGCTTAGCTTATATGATCAACCCAAAATTAAATTTACGCCTAGAATTAGGATATATTTACCGCAACGAAATGATTTCAAACGTATCTTCAGCAACGAACATTATCACGTTTGGCTTAAGGAGTACGTTTAGGAATTTGTATATTGATAGATAACCGATTCAACAATCGCATTTACATCGTACCCACACTCAGCCCAAAGTTCTGGTTGTTCGCCGTGTTCGATGTATTCGTCTGGAATACCTAAGCGTTTCACCGTAGCATGATATTGGTGATCCGCCATGAATTCTAATACGGCAGATCCTACGCCGCCCTGTAAGCAGCCATCCTCTACGGTTATGATTTTTTTGTATTTCGAAAATACTTCGTGAAGCATTTCTTTGTCCAATGGTTTTGCAAAACGTAAATCGTAGTGTGCTGGATAAATTCCTTTTTCATTTAGAATTTTACAAGCTTCCACAGCGAAGTTCCCTACATGCCCAAATGTTAAGATTGCAATATTTTCACCATCACAAATTTTTCTTCCTTTACCAATCGTTAGTTTTTCGAATGGAGTTTTCCAATCCACCATTACACCATTACCACGCGGGTAACGAATGGTGAAAGGTCCAGCATTATCTATAGAAGCAGTATACATTAAATTACGCAACTCTTGCTCGTTCATTGGTGCAGATACTACCATGTGTGGAATGCAACGCATATAAGCAATATCATATGCTCCATGATGTGTAGGTCCATCGGCGCCAGCTAAACCAGCTCTATCTAAACACAATACAACATTTAGTTTTTGCAAGGCAACATCGTGTATCACTTGGTCGTATGCTCTTTGCATAAACGAAGAATAGATGTTACAGAAAGGAACCATTCCTTGTGTAGCTAAACCTGCTGAGAATGTTACAGCATGTTGCTCTGCAATACCTACGTCGAAAGCTCTGTCGGGCATTGCTTTCATCATAATATTTAATGAGCAACCACTTGGCATTGCAGGAGTAACTCCCATTATTTTTTCATTCTTTTCTGCTAATTCAAGAATTGTATGTCCGAATACATCTTGATATTTTGGAGGTTGTGGTTCAGTACTTGTTGATTTTTTTATCTCACCAGTAATTTTATCAAACAATCCTGGAGCATGCCATTTCGTTTGATCTTTTTCGGCAAGCGCAAAACCTTTACCTTTTACAGTTAAACAATGTAAAATTTTCGGGCCAGGAATATCTTTTAAATCATTTAAAACTTTAACTAAATGATTGATGTCGTGCCCATCTACAGGTCCAAAATATCTGAATTTTAAAGCTTCGAAAAGATTTGAATTTCTTAATAAAGTTCCTTTAATACCTTTCTCGATTTTCTTTACGATTTCCTGAGCATTTGGTCCGAAACGACTAATTCCGCCTAATACTTTCCAAATATCTTCACGAACTCTATTATAAGTATGAGAGGTAGTGATATCGGTAAGGTATTCTTTTAATGCACCAACGTTTGGGTCGATCGACATACAATTGTCGTTCAGAATAACTAATAAGTTTGAATTCTCAACACCAGCGTGATTCATTGCTTCGAAAGCCATACCAGCTGTCATAGCGCCATCGCCAATTACAGCAATGTGTTGGCGACTATTATCTTTTTTATATTTTGATGCTACAGCCATACCTAAGGCTGCTGATATAGAAGTAGAAGAATGCCCTACTC
>CAZYBY010000175.1:0-12244 GCA_964645385.1 uncultured Sphingobacterium sp. | reverse complement strand
TCATACCATCCATCAACGGACCTTCTATTACTTGCAAAGGTCTGTCGTATTTCTGACGAGCTTCTTCAACATCATCATCTAAATAATCAATAATTCCTTTGATTAAAGAATGAGATAATCGTTCTTCTACAGAAGTTTTTCTCCACTCTAGTTCTTCTTTAACTTGGCCCTCTTTCCCTTTGCCTTTTACTTGTTCGGCAAAAGTAATTAAGCGCTCAGTTGCATCTTCTCTTCTATTTAAAATTACATCTTCAACAAGCTCCAATAAATCTTTTGGAATTTCTTCATATACTTCTAGCATACCTGCATTTACAATGCCCATATCCAATCCAGCACGAATGGCATGATATAGAAATACGGAATGCATTGCCTCACGAACTACATTGTTTCCACGGAATGAAAACGAAATATTACTAACACCACCACTTACTTTTGCATAAGGTAAATTTTCCTTAATCCATTTTGTTGCATTGATAAAGTCGACAGCATAATTATTGTGCTCTTCCAATCCTGTAGCAACTGTTAAAATATTTGGGTCGAAAATAATGTCTTGAGGAGGAAAGTTTACTTTATTTACTAATATATCGTATGAACGCTTACAGATTTGAATTCTTCTTTCGTAAGAATCTGCCTGACCGTTTTCATCGAAAGCCATAACAACAGTTGCAGCTCCGTAGCTTTTAATTTTTTCGGCATACTCTATAAATTTCTCTTCACCTTCTTTCAAAGAAATTGAATTGACAATTGCCTTGCCTTGTAAACACTGCAATCCAGCCTCGATCACCGACCATTTAGATGAGTCGATCATAATTGGCAATTTCGCGATATCAGGTTCTGCAGCAACTAAATTTAAGAACTTCACCATGGCAGCTTCAGAATCGAGCATACCTTCATCCATATTCACATCAATAATTTGTGCACCACCTTCTACTTGCTGACGAGCGACAGAGAGTGCTGCATCATAATCACCTGCTAAAATCAATTTTGCGAATTTTGGAGAACCTGTAATATTTGTTCTTTCACCAATATTTACAAAATTCATTTCAGGAGTAATAACCAAGGGTTCTAATCCACTTAATCGCGTGAAGGGCTTCGGATTATTAGGTTTTCGAGGCTGAACCCCTTTCGCTAATTCTGCAATTTTGCGAATATGATCTGGAGTAGTTCCACAACATCCACCTACAATATTTAAAAATCCGTGCTCAATAAAATCGTGAATATGCACACCCATATCTTCTGGACTTTCATCATATTGACCGAATTCATTTGGCAAACCAGCATTCGGATATGCACTTACATAAGTTCCAGATTTCTCTGCCATCTCTTCGATATACGGGCGCATATCTTTCGCACCTAAAGCACAATTTAAACCAACACTTAATAATTCTGCATGAGTTAATGAATTCAGAAAAGCTTCAGTCGTTTGCCCAGATAGGGTTCTACCACTCGCATCAGTAATTGTCCCTGAAACCATTACTGGCACTTTCTTTCCGAGCTTTTTTGCTAGCTGATTTAAAGCAAACAATCCAGCTTTTGCATTCAGAGTATCTGTAACTGTTTCAATTAATATTAAATCTACACCTCCATCTATTAATCCTCTAAATTGCTCAGTATATGCATCGACCAACTCCTTATACGTCATTGCTCTAAATCCAGGATCATTTACATCTGGAGATAAAGAAAGCAATCTAGTTGTAGGACCAACTGAACCTGCTACAAATCGAGGTTTCGTAGGATCTTTCTTCGTGTATTCATCAGCGGCACGACGAGCAATTTTTGCACCTTCAAGATTTAATTCATATATCAAATCTTGCATATCATAATCCGCCATTGAAATAGCATTCGAACTAAAAGTATTTGTTTCGATAATATCAGAACCTACTTCTAAATACTCTTTATGTATAGCTTCAATTACATCTGGGCGAGTGATATTTAACAAATCATTATTCCCTTTTAAATCTTTAGAATGATTTGCAAAACGAGTTCCACGGAAATCATTTTCCTCTAAATGATAACGCTGTATCATTGTACCCATAGCACCATCCAGCACTAGAATTCTTTCCTGTAAAATTTCTTTAATGTTCATTTAAGCAATTCTTGAGTAAATATTTAAATTGCTTATCCCTGAAATTCAGAGTGTTAGTTATACGTTATCATTCCCCTTTCAGGTAGATTTTAGCACCTTGTTAGCACAGGTTGCTAAGACTTCGTAGGGTCTAGTCCCTCCGTCTTTCTTGATAAGCAGTGCAAAAATAGCAAATTAATAGCCTAATTACAAATTAATAAAGAAGCAATACTTAATATTAAATTAACATTAGATTAACATATTTGTAGGAATATCGATAAATGAGAACAATTCTATTCAATATAGCATTATTAGCACTAGCCGTCTTTCAATCTTCTTGTTTTGGAACATATGAGGATAGAATCAAAATTGACGGTTCTAGTAGTTTATTTCCATTAACAGAAGCTGTATCGGAGGAGTTTCGATCTATTTATCCTGAAATTAAAATTACAGTAGGTGTTTCAGGTACTGGAGGTGGAATTATGAAATTCAGTAGAGGGGAATTGGATATAGTGAATGCATCTCGACCATTAAATGAAAAAGAAGCTGAATTGTGTAAGAAAAACAACATCGAATTTATTGAAATTCCTGTAACTAATGATGGATTAGTTATTGCAGTAAATAAAAGCAACGATTTTATTGAATATTTAACAGTTAATGAATTGAAGCAAATTTGGGAGCCGGCAGCACAAGGTAAAATTCTTTATTGGGATCAAATTCGAAAAGAATGGCCACATTTAAGAATTCAACTATTTGGAGCAGGGACATCTTCCGGTAGCTTTGATTTCTTTACTAAAAATATTGTAGGAACAGCAAAAGCATCTAGAGGAGATTATACAGCGAGTGAGGATGATAATTTTTTAGTGCAGGGTTTAAGTGGCGCTAAAGGGGGATTAGGTTTCTTTGGAAGATCCTATTTTATCGAAAATCAAGATAAACTAAAAGCAATTCCTGTTAATGATGAAGATCCTACGAATGGTGATGGTGCTTTTTATGCAGATGAGGTTAGCATTCCAAACGGAAATTATCAACCTTTATCTAGAATAGAATACTTGTATATAAATGCTAATGTTGCACAGAAAAAAAATATTAAAAAATATGTTGATTATTATTTAGTATCTGCAAGGCATTTAGCAAGAGAAATTGGAGTGATCCCTTTGGAAAAGGCGCAATATGTAAAAGCGATGAAACGATTCGACAGTGGTGTTACTGGAAGGTTATTGAATGAAGAAGATTTATAATTATATCTCAGAGTTGTTTTCTACTAAGCAACATTTCCAAGAAAAAATATTGATATTATTTTTTGGAATATGTGCTTTATTGACCATTGTTATTACCTCTGGAATACTTGGTGTATTATCTATCGATACGTTAAAGTTTTTCGAAAAAGTTAGCCTCATAGAATTTTTTACAGATGCACAATGGACTCCATTATTCTTCGATAAACATTATGGGATATTACCTTTATTGACAGGAACCATTGTAGTAAGTGTAATTGCTGCATTGGTAGCAATTCCTATAGGAATTACTATTGCAATATATTTAAGTGAATATGCTCCTCGTAAGGTAGGATTGATATTAAAGCCAATTCTAGAAATTCTTGCTGCTATACCGACAGTTATATACGGATTTTTTGCTTTGATATTTGTAACTCCAATATTGCATACTGTTTTCCCTAGCATAGGAACGTTCAATGCCTTATCAGCTGGACTAGTAATGGGTGTGATGATAATTCCATATGTAACTTCATTAAGCGAAGATGCTCTTAGAGCATTGCCAAAAAGTTTAAGAGAATCAGCATATGCATTAGGTTCTACGCGATATCAAACAGCATTTAAAATAATGCTGCCTGCTGCATCATCAGGAATTATGATTTCAGGAATTCTAGCAATTTCTAGAGCAATTGGAGAAACTATGATAGTTGCAATAGCAGCAGGGCAACAACCATTGCTTTCTATTAATCCATTAAATTCTATGGAAACCATTAGTGCTTATATTATTCAGGTAAGTATGGGTGATGTTTCTCAGAACACCACAGAATATCAAAGTATTTTTGCAGCAGGAATGATGTTGTTTATTTTCACATTCATTCTCAACAATATTAGTTTAGGCGTTAAACGTAGATTTGCTAAAAAGAATGAGTAATCGAGGAAACATATGGAAAGATAAAATCTTCGAGATATTCGCGATAGCTTGTACACTCTTGAGTTTATTGGCACTTACCGCTTTGCTTTTCACAATAGTGTCGAAAGGATTAAGCCATATTAATTGGACATTTCTGAGTTCACTTCCATCTCGACATGTTGATAAAACTGGCATTTATACAGCAATTGCTGGAATGTTAAGTGTATTATTTTTAACAATTATATTTTCATTCCCAATTGGAATAGGCGCGGGAATATATTTAGAGGAATTTGTGAATAAGAAAAACAAATCAGCGAAAATATTAGAAACGAATATCATCAATTTAGCGGGTGTGCCTTCAATAATATATGGTATTGTAGGCTTAGAAATATTTGTTCGACTATGCGGTTTTGGAAATAGCATTTTAGCCGGAGCTTTAACGTTATCCTTGTTAGTTATTCCTATAGTAATTGTATCGACAAGAGAAGCGATTAAATCTGTTCCTCCAATGTTAAGAGAAGCTTCATTAGCAATGGGAGCAAGTACTTGGCAAACTATTAGAAATGTAATATTACCATCTTCTTACGGTGGAATTTTAACTGGAATGATATTATCAATTTCAAGAACCATAGGAGAAACAGCACCATTAATTGTTGTAGGAGCCTTAGTGTATGTACCCTTCTTACCTGAAGGTATAATGGATCAGTACACTGTTTTGCCTATACAGATTTTTAATTGGATTAGCAGGCCACAACAAGATTATATTGCATTAGCGGCAGCTGGAATTATCATATTGTTAAGCATCACTTTCTTATTAAACGCGGTTGCCATTATTTTAAGAAATAGGTGGTATAAAAAAATGAATTAACATGTATAAAATAGAAACTAAAGGATTGAACACTTTCTATGGAAAAACTCAAGTGCTAAAAGACATAAGTTTATCTATTGAAGCAAATACTGTAACATCCTTTATCGGACCATCTGGATGCGGAAAGTCTACATTACTCCGTTGTTTCAATAGGATGAATGATATCGTTCAGAATTTTCATATGAATGGTAGTATTACAATTGATGGTAGAGATATTTATAGAGAAAAGATAGATGTAATAGCACATCGCAAAAAAGTTGGAATGGTTTTTCAAAAAGCAAATCCCTTTCCAATGTCGATTTACGAAAACGTGGCTTATGGTTTACGTGTTAATAATATTAAACATCAAAAATTCTTAGATGAAACTGTAGAAAAATCTTTGCGTATGGCAGCATTATGGGATGAAGTGAAAGATAGCTTACACAAAGCAGCAGTGAATTTGTCTGTAGGCCAACAGCAGCGATTGTGTATTGCAAGAGCCTTAGCAGTAGAGCCTTCTATCGTATTGATGGACGAACCAGCTTCAGCATTAGACCCTATTTCAACAGCGAAAATTGAAGAGTTAATTTACGAATTGAAAAAAAAGTATACTATTTTAGTAGTTACCCACAACATGCAACAAGCTGCTAGAATAAGCGACAAAACTGCATTTTTATACATGGGAGAATTAATCGAATTCGACGATACTAAAAAACTATTTACAGCACCTAAATCAGAACAAACAGAAAATTATATTACTGGAAGATTCGGTTGATAAGTGTTGTGAATTATGAATTATGAATTATGAATCATTTACATAACGAGATAAAAAAATTAAAATCAAGTTTTATAGAAATGTTAGACTTGATAAAAACACAAGTAAACAACAGCAATCAATCGTTAATAAAATTCGATAAAGATTTAGCGAGGGAGGTTGTGTTTAATGAGAAAAGAGTAAATGCATTCGAATTGAAAATCGACAAAGATTGTGAAAGTATTTTTGCTTTATTCAATCCAGTTGCAAACGACCTGAGATTTGTTTTGTCAACTTTAAAAAGCAATTCTAATTTAGAGCGAATGGGCGACAATGCTGAAGGGATTGCATCATTTGTTTTGGATTTAGATTCAGCATTCCATCCAGAAATCATTAAAGAGTTAGAGCTAAGCAGAATGTCTATTATTTGTATGGATATGCTTGAAAACGTTAAGCTAGCCTATGCTAATGATGATGCAGAGAGTGCTAGAATTCTTTTTGAACAAGATGAGGAGCTAAACACTTTAAATAATAGAGCGAACAAGCTTATTTCAAAATACATTCTTGAAAATCCTGAAAACATTGACAATTTATTACGTCTATTAATTTTGGTGCGTAAGATTGAACGTACCGGGGACTTAATAAAGAGTATTGCGGAAGAAATAATTTTTTATGTTGAAGCCAATGTAATTCGACATGGTAAAAAAACCATCAAAGGAGTTAATTAAGTCGTTTCGTAATTTGCTCTTCAACTTTTTTGAAGAATTGTAGAGGCTTCAAGCTTCTCCAGTTCAGCTCGTCTAGTTCACCTCCAAAGGATATATAATAATCGATATTATTTCGTTTAAATTCATCGATTACATGTTCTCTAAAATTAACTGCTGCTATCCAACCCTCTTCTATATCCTGAAACCATTCCTCGTAATAACAATCGTCGGAACTGTGGAAGTTTAATATATTCTCTCCAATTAAAATAAATTTATTAATCCCTTCATCTATCATCAACTCCAATATTTCTCTTTTCAAAAACATAATATCGTTAGTGATGCAATCATTCCATTCTCCAATAAATTCTATAATAGCATAACCCCTATCATAATCTGTGAAAATAATTTTTAGGTATAAGGTTGGTGAACCAAAGAAATCCCATTGAGGATGTATGTAGAAATTATATATCGTATCGGAGAATTCAAATTCAGAATATTCTTTTCCATAAAAAGGAGAACGATCATCTTCCGAAGAGATATAATCGTCGCGCCATTTGTAGAAAGGTTCTATGTCGTGCATAAACTAGTTTTCAGTATTGAGTAGTGAGTATTGAGTTAGTTTCTAGTAGCTAGTAGCTAAAATTTAGGATTTAGAATTTGTAATTTGTAATAGCAGCTCTTACGCTACCATATTTTGTCAACAAGGCAGCAGCTTCTACTTCATCAATTTTTAGTTCATCCATAATCATTTTCGTGCCACGGTCAATAAGTTTATTGTTAGACAATTGCATATCCACCATTTTATTCCCTTTTACTCTTCCAAGTTTAATCATCACAGAAGTAGAGATCATGTTTAACACTAATTTTTGTGCAGTTCCTGATTTCATTCTTGTACTTCCTGTAACAAATTCAGGTCCAACAACTACTTCAATTGCAAGTTCTGCAGCAGCAGCAACTGGGCTGTTTTCATTACAAACAATTGCTCCTGTTAATAAACCATTTTCTTTAGCGGATTTTAATCCACCAATAACATATGGGGTTGTTCCAGAAGCAGCAATACCAATAACTGTATCGTTTGCATTGGGCTTATGCTCTAAAATGTCTTTCCAAGCCTGATCGGTGCTATCTTCTGCAAATTCAACAGCTTTTCGGATTGCAGAATCACCGCCGGCAATAATTCCAACAACTAGTCCATGAGGCACACCAAATGTTGGAGGACATTCTGAAGCATCAACAATTCCTAATCGACCACTAGTACCTGCACCAATATAAAATAACCGTCCACCATTTTTCATTCGCTCAACTATAGCTTCAATTAATTTTTCAATTGAAGGAAGAACTTTTGATATAGCAAGTGGAACCGACTGGTCTTCTCGATTAATATTTGTTAATAGATCGATGGTGCTCATCGATTCTAGGTGATTGTATTTTGATGATTTTTCTGTTACTCGTTCCATGTAGAATGATATTGAATTAAACCGGCAATCGGGTTTTGCTCTACTCTTCCCAATTCATATCCATATTGCAAAATTACTTCTTTCCATTCATCCAAAAAATAAAAAGCGATAGAACCTATGCAATGAATCGTTTTAGTTTTATCCTTCCCGTAAGGCAAAATTTGTTTTTCTATAAATGATGAAAAAGATTTATGGAGTAATTGTTTGGTATATACATGAGATTTATGTGAGGCTAACCAAGAGCAAAATGAAGCCAAGAAAGCATTTGCAGAAGGTTCCTTATAAACTTTTGTAAGGTAATGGCTGAGATCAAAAGGGAAATCTTTAAAGAAAGCATCTTTTAAATCTTGAGGCACTTTATCGTACCAAAGGTCTGCAAGAAAATTTTTGCCAATATATGCACCAGAGCCTTCATCTCCTAAAATGAACCCTAATGAAGGAGTATTCATCGAAATATTTCTACCATCGTATAAACACGAATTCGATCCAGTACCTAAAATTACAGCAATGCCAGTTTCGGTTTGGCAGAGTGCCCTGGCAACCGCAAGCAAATCATGTTCAACCTCTATACTTGCGGAAGTATTGATATTCCTTAGTGCAAACTCAATTATTTTTTTATTTTGAACAGTTGAGCAACCCGCTCCATAGAAGTAAATATAGCTAGGGGTTTCACGCAGTGCAGGAATAACCTCTAATTCTACAATGGCCTTAATCATTTCCGAAGAACTGATGTATGGGTTAATACCAACAGTATTGATTTCTTGAACAGTTCTCCCCTTGTCTATCAAACACCAAAGTGTTTTAGTACTCCCACTATCTACGACCAATTGCATAAAAAATTGAATTTATTAATATCTTATTTAAATTTACTGCATGCAAAATAAGAAAACTTCTGCGATTGGCTCTGCCTTACTGTTCAGTTTAGTGTTAATCATTGGGATGTTTCTTGGGGTTAAGTTCCAAGAAGAAATCCGAGGATTTGGACTACGTTCTAAATCAAGCAAAATGGAACAAGTAATGCGACTTATTGAAAAGAAGTATGTAGATACAGTTGATATCAATAAGTTAGAAGAAGAGAATATCGAAGATTTGCTTTCTAAACTTGATCCTCATTCTGTTTACATCCCTTCTGAAGAATTTAAAAAAGTGAATGAGCAATTAGAAGGAAACTTCGAAGGCATAGGCATAGAGTTTTATTTGCTGAACGATACAATTTATGTTGTATCTGCAATTAGTGGTGGGCCTTCAGAACAATTGGGTATAAAATCGGGTGATAAAATAATTAAGGTTGATGGGAAAGTAGTGGCAGGAAAGAAAATATCAAATAGCGATGTTACAAAAATGCTTAGAGGCGAAGGAGGATCGAAAGTAAAGGTTAGTATTAAGCGCAAAAACAAAAAAGAACTTATCGATTTCGAGATAACTCGAGGAACAATTCCATTGAATAGCGTGGATGTTGCATATATGCCTGCTAAGGATATAGGGTACATCAAAATAAATTCATTTGGAGGAACTACATACGATGAGTTTTTTGAGAGTCTGAAAAAATTGAAGAACGATGGAATGAAAAGCCTGATTCTTGATTTAAGAGGAAATCCCGGAGGATATTTAAATACCGCGATTATGATAGTGGATGAATTATTGGGCGACAAAAAGCTAATTGTTTATACTGAGGGGAAAGCATCACCTAAAAAAGAAGAGTTCGCTACAGAAGCTGGGAACTTCGAAAATGGGAAATTAATAGTATTGATAGATGAAGGATCCGCATCGGCTAGTGAAATTGTTGCAGGGGCGGTACAAGACTGGGACAGAGGGATTATTGTAGGAAGAAGATCATTTGGAAAAGGTTTAGTGCAAGAACAAGCAACCTTGTCGGATGGCTCAAGACTAAGACTTACGGTGGCAAGATATTATACACCAACGGGTAGATGTATTCAGAAACCATACGATAAAGGTTTAGAAGCTTACGAAAACGATTTAAGCAATAGATTCGTGCATGGTGAATTAAGTAACGCGGATAGCATTAAGAATTCTCAGCAGAAGGCTTATTTAACCCCTTCAGGCAAAAAAGTATATGGGGGTGGTGGAATTACCCCAGATATATTTACACCGATTGATACAGACGATTATTCCTTATTCTATAGCAGATCGATTTCAGAAGGCTTATTAACTGAATTCATGTACAAATATGCTGATGCGAACAAAGACAAGCTTTCTAAATTTAAGAAACCAGAAGAGTTTGATAAGGGATTTGATGTTAGTGATGGTTTATTTCAGGAATTTGTCAGTTATAGCGCTAAAAAAGGTATTAAAGCAAGTTCTAGTGAGTTGGCGAAATCATCGAAATCGATGAAAACTCAAATGAAAGCTATTGTTGCCAGACAATATTTCAGAAATCTAGGGTACTATATGGTAATGAAAAACTTAGATAAGGGCCTATTAAAGTCTATTTCACTCCTTCAGGCAAACTAAAACGAAAGTTTAGGGCATAAAAAAAGCCTCACATGTGGAGGCTTTAATTTCTTCTGGTGAAGATTACTTAGCAACTTCTGTAGTAGCAGCTGTAGTATCAACAGTAGCTGAAGAATCAGCAGCCATTGAAGCAGCGTTAGAAATTGAATCAGCTTGAGCAGCAGCGATTGAATCAGCCATAGCTTTTTCTTTAGCAGCTTTTTGCTCAGCACTTTCACCACATGCAACGAATCCAAAGATACCTGCAGTTAACAATAAAACTAATACTTTTTTCATTTTGGTTATAAGATTTTAAAACGCAGCAAAGGTAAAATAAAAAACTCAATTCAAAACAATTATTTTCAAATAATTATTTCAAAAAATTACTTCTGCCTTAAAAATATTGAAATTGGCACCCCAGAAAAGTCGAAGTTTTCTCTTAATTTATTCTCTAAGAAGCGTTTATAAGGCTCTTTTACGTATTGAGGTAAATTACAGAAAAATGCAAAAGCTGGAGATCTTCCAGGTATCTGAGTCACAAATTTTATCTTCACATATTTCCCTTTTGTACTAGGTGGAGGATAATTTTGAATTATCTCCAACATCACCTCATTTAATTTTGAGGTAGGAATATGCTTTGTTTTATTAATATAAACTTCGTTTGCGGTCTCAATAGCCTTCATTACCCTTTGTTTGGTTAGTGCAGATGTGAAAACAATAGGAACATCTACGAATGGTGCTAATTTCTCACGAATTTTATCCTCAAAAGCCTTACTTGTTTTAGTGTCCTTTTCAACCAAATCCCATTTATTAACTAAAACGACTACCCCTTTATGGTTCTTTTCAATCAATTTAAAAATATTGATATCCTGAGATTCGATGCCTTCTAGGGCATCGATCATCAATATACAAACATCAGCTTTTTCAAGAGCTTTAATAGTCCGCATTACAGAATAAAACTCGATATTCTCGTTTACTTTAGTTTTCTTACGAAGACCTGCGGTATCTATTAATGTAAAATGATGCCCGTACTGATTATATTCAATTTCAATAGAATCTCTCGTAGTACCTGCGATTGGCGTAACAATATTTCTTTCTTTACCAATTAAAGCATTAATAATAGAAGATTTACCCACATTCGGGCGACCTAAGAATGCGTAAGTTGGCAATGGATTAGGCTCTTCGAATTCTTCTTCAAAATGTTTAACCACATCGTCTAAAAGTTCACCAGTTCCACTTCCAGTAATAGAAGAGATGCAATATAATTCGCCTAAACCAAATGAATAGAATACTGATGCGTCGGCAATAAGGTTATTATTATCAACTTTATTTGCTACAACAAATACTGGTTTGTTAGATTTACGAAGCATCGATGCAATTTCGTCGTCTAAATCAGTGATACCAGTTTTAACATCAACCATAAATATAATAACAGTTGCTTCTTCGATAGCGATAATTACTTGTTCTCGAATTGCAACTTCAAATTGATCTTCAGAATTTGCTACGTAACCACCAGTATCGATGATAGTGAATTTTTTACCAATCCACTCAGCTGTTTCATAATGACGATCACGAGTTACCCCGCTAAAATCGTCCACGATAGCTTTACGGCTTTCAGAAAGTCGATTAAACAAGGTTGATTTGCCCACGTTAGGGCGGCCTACAATGGCTACTATATTACTCATAACTAATCTTTGAGGTTACTGCTATTGTTCGTAACCGAATCTTTTTAAATAATTTTTCTTGTTTCTCCAATCGCTCACCACTTTTACAAATAGCTCGAGAAACACTTTTTTCCCTACAAATTCTTCTATAGAATGTCGAGATTGGGTGCCAGTT
>CAZYBY010000174.1:0-2175 GCA_964645385.1 uncultured Sphingobacterium sp. | reverse complement strand
ATTGAAGATTCGGAAACTTTTGAACACGTAATCGAAATGATCGATAAAGGCTTGGAGCCTCACAAGAGCAAGCTTTTGAGAGAGGTAACTCAAGATGATATTATCGCTTTAACAGAAATTAAAATCAAACGGATTTCGAAATTCGATGCCTTTAAAGCTGATGAATTATTGAAAGGTATTGAAAAAGAAATCAAAGAAGTTAAGTCGAACTTAAAACACCTTACAGAATATGCCATCAACTATTTCGAACGTTTACGCGAGAAATTTGGTAAAGGTAGAGAACGTAAAACTGAAATTAAATTATTCGATAAAGTTCAAGCAACACAAGTAGCTTTAGCGAATCAGAAATTATACATCAATCGTGCCGATGGTTTCGTTGGATTAGGATTGAAGAAAGACGAATACATTTGCGATTGTTCAGACATCGATGATATTATTGTATTCTGCGAAGATGGTAAGTTTAAAGTAATTAAAGTAGCCGACAAAACCTTCGTAGGAAAAGATATTATACACGCAGCAGTATTTAAGAAAAACGATGATCGTTCGGTGTACCATATGATATATAAAGATGGTGCTACTGGTAAGTCATTTGTAAAAAGATTTTCTATTGGAGGTGTAACTCGTGATAAAGATTACGATTTAACACAAGGTAGCAAAGGTTCATCTGTATTGTATTTCACGGCAAACCCTAATGGAGAATCGGAAGTGGTTACGGTGAACTTAAAACCAATGTCGAAAATTCGTAAACTAAGTATCGATATTGATTTCGCTGAGTTAGCAATAAAAGGCAGGAACTCCATGGGTAACGTGGTAACGAAATTCCCAGTAAAGAAAGTTGTTCAAAAAAGCAAAGGCGTTTCTACATTAGGTGGAAGAGCAATATGGTTTGACGATATTGTGAAACGACTGAACACTGATGGTAGAGGAAGATATTTAGGCACGTTCCAAGGAGAAGATAAAATTTTAGTGATTTACCAAGATGGAACATACGAGCTAACGAATTTCGATTTAACTAATCATTTCGACGATAAGTATTTTGTATTGGAGAAATTTGATCCAGCACGAGTGGTTAGTGCAATCCATTTAGACGGAGCCACAAAATCTACATACGTAAAACGATTTGTAATTGAAAATACATCGATTAATAAAAAGTTTAGTTTCATTTTAGAAAGCCAAGGTTCTAAATGTTGGTTCGCAAGTACATTAATAGAGCCAATGGTTCGTGTTAGCTTTACGAAAGATGGTAAAACACAACCAGCCGATTTAGAACTCAACGTTGCCGCCTTTATCGAAGTAAAAGGTATGAAAGCGATTGGAAATAAAATGGGTAAGTATAATGTAAAAGAAGTGGTAGATATTTCCGAAACAACAAATATCGATGAAGTTGATGAAGATGATTTAGAAGCATTGCAAAAAACCTTAGACGATATCAAAGCGAAAAAAAGTCCGAATGCTGAACCATCTAAACCCAAAGATAAAATCGAATTCATCATTACGAATCCTGATGATGTAGATATGGATGGGGAAGGGCAGACGAAGCTGTTTTAATATGTTAATCCCGAATACTCGGGACAAGTTATGTTAATGTAATTAGTATTTCAATAAAGCTCTCTTCAGAAATGGGGAGAGCTTTTTTAATCTGATAATCGACGCATTGAATATAATTTTAAGGGGATTTTAATCGCTTTTGTAACCTATATCACCACATACTTCTACATCTTGTGTTATTTTTGCATACACAAAATCTAGAAAAACATGGACTGGCAACAATCTCTTATTATCGTACTTATTGGCATTATCGCAGGTCTGCTTAGTGGGGTACTTGGTCTTGGAGGCGCAATTATTATGATTCCTGCAATGGTAATGTTTCTGGGATACTCTCAGCAAATGGCACAAGGTACTACACTTTTTATGATGGTACTACCAGTTGGGGCTCTTGCAGCTTATCAATATTATAAAGCCGGAAATGTCGACATTAAAACAGCAATAATTCTTGCCTTAGCCTTTTTTATAAGTGGTTACTTCGGAGCTAAATTTGCTAATGTTGTACCAAAAGATATCCTTCGTAAAGTATTTGCTGTTCTGCTATTCGTAATTGCATTTAAAATGTTATTTCTAGAAAAAGGCAAACCATTGTAATATTTTTACAAACGTGACTTTCGTCACTTTTATTCT
>CAZYBY010000173.1:0-2183 GCA_964645385.1 uncultured Sphingobacterium sp. | reverse complement strand
GGTGTTACTGTTTCAGGTGTATTGATGGGTATTTTCCAATCAAACGCAGGTGGTGCTTGGGATAACGCTAAGAAATCATTTGAAAAAGGTGTTAACATCAATGGAGAAATGTTCTACAAAAAATCTGAACCTCATAAAGCATCAGTTACAGGTGATACTGTAGGTGATCCATTTAAAGATACTTCAGGTCCTTCGATGAACATCTTGATTAAGTTAATGTCTATCGTTTCACTAGTTATAGCTCCTTACATTTCAGTAGGTGGTGGCGATAATAAAGGTGGTGAACACATGATGAAAACTGAAATCCGTATCGAAAAACATATTGATTCTTTAGGTAATGTTACTATGGACACTGTTATTTTAATGAACGGTGAAGAAATGAGCATGGCCGAGCATTGCAAACAAGGTGGCGAGTGCAAAATGATGGGTAAAGAAGGTTGCGAAATGGATAAAGCTGCTTGTGGCTCAACTTGCAAAATGTCTAAAGAAGAATGTGACAAGATGATTTCAGAAGGTAAAATGACAAAAGAAGAATGCGAAAAAATGTGCGCTGGTAAAAAAGAAAATTGCGAGCATAAATAGTTTTGACATTCAAGAATTAAGATATAAGAGACCCTTTCTATTTCAGAAAGGGTCTTTTTTTGTTTAAAAAATTCTCAAATCTCGATTCTAATATCTCATATCTTTTTATTAGGTTTGGAATATAACCCGAATTATAGATTGTATGAGATTTAAGAAACCTCTTGACTTATTACTCAGCGAAGCTGCCAAATCTGGTGAAGGCTCGCTAAAAAGAACTTTAGGTGCAATGAATTTAGTTGCCCTTGGTATCGGTGCCATTATTGGTGCTGGTTTATTCGTTAGAACAGCCGCTGCCTCTGCTGAAGCAGCAGGACCAGCTGTTACCTTATCATTTATCGTTGCTGCAATCGGTTGCGCATTGGCTGGTTTATGTTATGCAGAATTCGCAGCTATGATTCCTGTTGCCGGTAGTGCATATACTTATGCTTACGCAACAATGGGTGAAGTTACTGCCTGGATTATCGGGTGGGCTTTAATTTTAGAGTATGCACTTGGTGCTGCAACAGTTTCTATTGCATGGTCTGAATACTTAAACAATTTGCTCGGAGGTGCAATTCCTTACGAATGGTGCCACTCCCCTTTCGAAACTTCTGCAAATGGAGTTCAGGGATATGTTAATGCTCCTGCTTTATTAGTACTTGCTTTAATTACTGCAGTATTAATTAAAGGTTCGAAAGAATCAGCTGCATTCAATGCATTAATCGTAATGGTTAAAGTTGCTATTGTTTTAGTTTTCGTAGCCATCGGATGGAGTTTTATCAATCCTGCAAACCACGTACCATATATCATCCCTGAGAATACGCCAGGTCATGAAGGATTCTTCAAACATGGTTGGGGTGGAATTTTAAAAGGAGCTGGTATTGTGTTTTTTGCATTTATTGGTTTTGATGCTGTATCTACAGCTGCTCAAGAAGCTAAAAATCCAAAGAGAGACATGCCAATTGGTATCCTAGGATCTTTAGTAGTTTGTACTATACTTTACATTTTGTTCTCACACGTTTTAACTGGTGTTGCAAACTGGACTGAATTCAAAGGTGCTGGTAAAGAAGCTTCTGTTGCATACGCAATACAGAAATATATGGTTGGCTACGATTGGTTAGCTACTTCTATTACCATTGCTATTTTAGCAGGATTCTCTTCTGTAATCTTAGTTATGTTAATGGGACAATCTCGTGTATTCTACTCTATGTCTAAAGACGGTTTAATTCCGAAAGTATTTTCAGAATTGCATCCGAAATTTAGTACTCCATATAAATCAAACTACATCTTATTTATTTTCGTTGGTTTATTTGGTGGATTTGTACCAGGCTCAGTAGCTGGCGACTTAACAAGTATAGGAACATTGTTCGCATTCGTTCTAGTTTGTGCAGGTATCATTATGATGAGAAAATCTGATCCAAACACTGAACGTCCTTTCAGAACACCTTGGGTTCCTTTCGTTCCAATTGCAGGTATTTTGGTTTGCTCAGCGATGATTATTTCATTACCTGGCGAAACATTAATGAGTGCATTCTTGTGGATGATTATCGGTTTGATTATTTACTTTGTGTATAGTAAAAATCATTCAGTTATTCGTAAAAACTCAAAATAGTAATCAGTAG
>CAZYBY010000172.1:0-2630 GCA_964645385.1 uncultured Sphingobacterium sp. | reverse complement strand
TAACAAGTACAGATTTCAACAACTTATTTGTGAACAATGCTACAGTTAGTATTTCTGTTGATGGTGGTGCTCCTATTTTAATGACCCCAATAAATATTGGTGGTGCAACGATTTACACTAATCTAAGCTTAACAGGTGAAGTAGGGAAACAATATGATTTAAGAGTCGAAGTTGACGGAAAAATATTTACGGCATCAACAAAAATATTACCACCGCAACCACTAGATAGTATTGTTTACAAACAAGCTGAAGGTGATAGAGGTACGATTGATTCGTTAGTAGAACTTACTGCTTGGTATACAGACCCTGTTGCACCAGAAAATTATTCAAGAATATTAACCAAGAAAAACTCAGAATTATTCTACGATGTATCATTTAACTCAGTTTATAATGATTTCATCATAAATGGGAAACAGATATCATTTACAGTATTTGGAGGTAAACAAGCATTACAAAACAACGACTCTGCAGATTTTAGTAAATATGGTTATTTCAAACGAGGAGATACCGTATATGTAAAATGGGCAAGTATCGATAAAAGTCAATATGAATTCTGGAACACATTCGAATCGCAAAGTGGAAGTTTCGGAAACCCTTTTGCCCCAACGGTGTTAATAAAGAGTAATATTAAAGGTGCCGGTGGAATAGGAATTTGGGCGAGTTATGGTGCAAGCATTGATACGGTAATTATACCCAAATAGCGACTGTTAACAAATCATCGAATTTTAAACATTATCATATATATCCGCTGAATTCAATAATTTAGCGAAAATTTATTTTTAAAGATGGACAATACAACAATAGAGCACGTAGAATGCTTAATTATAGGTTCTGGGCCTGCTGGATACACAGCAGCAATTTATGCAGCTAGAGCTGATCTAAAACCGGTAATGATTACAGGAATTCAATTAGGTGGTCAATTAACTACAACTACCGAAGTTGAAAACTACCCGGGTTATCCAAATGGTACTCAGGGTCCAGAGATGATGGAAGATTTCAGAAAGCAAGCTGAGCGATTTGGAACTGATATTCGATTCGGTTATGTAAATAAAGTAGATTTCTCTGGCAATAAACATGTAATTACAGTTGACGAAACTAAAACCATAACAGCAGATACAGTGATTATCGCAACTGGAGCCTCAGCTAAATGGTTAGGTTTAGAATCTGAACAAAAATATAATGGATTCGGGGTATCAGCATGTGCAGTGTGTGATGGATTCTTTTTCAAAGGACAAGATGTAGCGATTGTAGGTGCAGGTGATACAGCAGCTGAAGAAGCTACATACTTAGCTAAACTTTGCAATAAGGTATATATGATTGTTCGTAAAGGTGAATTCAGAGCTTCAAAAGCAATGGTTCACAGAGTACAAAATACACCGAACATCGAAATATTATTCCACACAGAAACGCAAGAGATTGTAGGTAATGGACAAAGTGTAACTGCCGTGAAGGTTGTGAATAACGAAACAAAAGCAGAAAGAACATTAGACGTTACCGGTTTCTTTGTTGCAATTGGACACAAGCCTAATACAGATATATTCGCGGGTCAATTAGATTTAGACGAAGCTGGTTACATAAAAACTATTCCAGGTACAACTAAAACTAATGTAGAAGGCGTATTCGCAGCAGGCGATGTTCAAGATAAAGTGTATCGTCAAGCAGTAACTTCAGCCGGTTCGGGATGTATGGCGGCATTGGATGCGGAGCGTTATTTAGCAGCGAAACATTCTGCGTAATTTGGATACTAGATACAGGACATTGGACTAAGGACTAAGGACTAAAGATTAAGGACCAACAACCAATGCAGCTCGATTAAAACTCTCTTCAAGTGAAATCAGAGTTTCTGTGCGTTCAATTCCTTGTACTTTTTGAAGATCATCGTGTAATACTTTTCGAAGTTGATCAATATCACGGCAAACTATTTCGATGAACATACTATAACTACCAGTGGTGTAATTTAAACGCACCACTTGTGGTATTTTTTTGAGTTGCTTTGCAACTGAATCGTATAAAGAACTCTTCTCTAAATATACTCCCACAAACGCAACCACATCCAATCCAATTTTCTTATAATCTACTTTAAGAATCTTATTTTTAATAACACCCAATTCGCTAAGTTTTTTAATACGAACATGAATTGTTCCTGCCGAAACATGTAATTCCTCCCCTAATTCGGCATAGGAATGATCTGCATTCTCCATCATTTTTTGAATCAGCTTTAAATCTAATTCGTCAATATTTAATTCAGGGTTCATTTTTTATATCAATTTTAAATATTATCTATACAAATACTAATTTATTAAACAATTTCTATATTTTAAAATATATTATTAAATAATTTGCAATAAAATTCGTATTATTTAAATTTGAATATGCGAAAGCATAATAATGTGGGGTGATGAAACAGGCAGACATGCCCTCCTGTCGCGGGGGTGGGGAAAACGGGATAAACTTGAAAAAGCTAACCGCCTTATGGAGGTTCGAATCCTTCTCCTACAGCAAGATCGTTTGTTCGTGTGCTCGTATGCACTTGGAACACGAGATTGAGTTTTGAGTAATGTTTTAAGTTAAATTAGTTGTTGTATTAAGTATTAGGTTTGGGTTCCTAATACTTTTTACATTTATGCAGT
>CAZYBY010000171.1:0-7967 GCA_964645385.1 uncultured Sphingobacterium sp. | reverse complement strand
AGTAAGTGTCGTTCAAACTTCATATGATGGAGTTGACACATTTGGTGCATATTATTACAACTACGATGCAAATGGAAGATATAGTTTAGTTGAGTACAAAATGTTTAATGGAGCTACTCATCAGTTTGTAAATTATGCTAGGCAAACACTTACCTATTCAGCTAATGGTAGTAACATAACATTATTCGAAATTTACAATTCTGCAACTAACTCTTGGGGGCCAACAAATAGACTTACAACTGTATATGACAATAGATATAATCTGATTGGCTACAAATATGAAAACTATGATGGTGGTTTATGGATAACTAATATGGCTTATAGCTCCAACGTTACATATCTAGGAAATACAAAAAAAATTATTTTAGAAATCGATAGCAACTTTATCGATACTGCAGGTATTATGGCTGCAGAATTTAAAACTGAAAAAACATATGATATAAATGGCAAAGCGATAAAAATTATTAATTCAGGTTATGATAATGGTGTAGAAGAAATTCAAGAAATCGACAGTATAATATATAATTCTAATGGAATACCAACTACACTTTTAGCATATTCTCCTATGCTGGATCCAATTGCTAAAATTGATAGTTTAAATTGGAATGGCAAATTCAATAATGATATTGATTTGTTTCAAAATGAACCCGATGGTTATGTAGTGAGCATGTACGATTCTGGCAATTGGATGATTACAAATAGATACACTACAAATTATCCAGATAATAATGGCTCGAGAATTCATTTAGAAGAAAACTATGATATCAACCATTACGTTCCGGCAAGTAAATACAACTTCATTTATGATTTTAATAAAAACATTATTGAAAATTCTGATGAATTTTATGATTCAGGTACTAATACATGGAGTATTCAAAATGGAAATAAAAATCAATATACTTACGACATCAATCAAAATATATTAGAAAACATTTATTCTGGCTATAATTTTACTGACTCAGTGTACATCAATAATTTTAGACAAGAATTTTCAGATTATATTTCAATTGTTGCTGGTTTAAATAATATCAAAAGTATTGAAACCAAAATATTCCCAAATCCATCAATAAATGGGAAAGTTAATATCGACTTAAACTTAGAAAAATCTTCATCAATTTCTATTGAAGTAGTTGACATAAATGGTCGATTAGTAAATGTTCAACACGAAGATTTAGGACAAGGTTTAAACACAGTTGAACTAAACGGCCTGAACAAAGGATTATATTTTGTAATTATAACTTCAGATTTTGGAGTGAGTAGAACAAAGTTGATTGTTAAATAATATTCCATAGTGCAATTCAAATGCACTTTTACAATTATGTACATTAAAGGTGTTAATTTATTAACACCTTTTTTCGTATATTGTATTATGAAGCGGTATTTCCATTTTTTAGTCTTGTTTACTCTGAGCATAAACGTACATGCCCAGGTAATGAATAAAGGATTAAAAAAAATACCCACTCTTGTAAAAACCACCAGTACTTTTTTAAAAACAAATGAAGTTAGAAGTAGTATTGCTGAAAGAAGAGTGTATGTAAACAATCTTGAAAAGCAATACATCCGAATGAATTATGCGATGACAGATACCGAATATCGCACAACAAATTACTATGATAAAAATGGATATTTAGTTCAAGATCGAACTGAAGAATATCTAAATCAACTTCATCGATTAGGATTTACTAGAAGATCTAGATATTACTATTCTGATAATTACAGAAACCTCTGTAGAGTAAATGAATTTAGTAATGGTTATGGAACATCTTGGTTTGATAACTACAAACACACCATATTAAAAGACCTTAATAACAATGTGATATTTGATGGTGGTGAAACCTATAATTATGATTTTCATGAATGGGATACTTCATTTACTAAGTATGTTTACGATTACTTTCCTGGCACCACATTAATTCAAAACAAAACAGAGCTTTGGTATATAGGTAATAACACTTATCGAACTAAATATCAATCCAGATTTGAATACGATAGTTTAGATCGTATAGTTAAATTAAGTGATTACAGACTTAACCCCGATAATAATACTTGGGAGTTTGACTATTATACTACTTATGATTATCAGCAAAATGATAAAAACCCTTTTACCATAATAACGAATACTTTAAATGCTGATACCATATACAGAAGTTTAAGATGTGACAGTTTACGTTGGACTTATTTCGATAAGACAGTTCCAATGACGGCAGATTTTATTCGTAGTGCAAATCAAATTCACAAACAGAATGTACTTGCCTACGATATGCAAATAAAATGGGCAGATAATGGTTATTGGGAAATGATATACAAAAACAAATTGACGGATATTGATAATAATGGTTCCACGAAATCTTCTTACTACTCCATCTATAATAATAAAAATGTACTTAGCACTAATGTGTTTGTTATAAAAAATCCCGCAGGACTTATAGAAGTTGAATATTTTGAAAAGTTTGATACAACAACTAAAACCTGGAGTAATTTCGATTTGGCTTCTTATACTTACCAATACAACTCAGACAATACTTTAATGGAATGTATTAAAGTTAAAGATGGATATAGATATCGATATGAATACTCTGATTATATTGAAATTTCTACAGGTATAGATAACGAAGAACTGTCTAACATTCTCCTCTACCCTAACCCAAGCCCCGATGGTGTTTTCTTTATAAATATTCCTAATGCTGAGCGCATAGAGTTATATAATTTACAAGGGCAATTTATTCGAGAATTAACTATTGAAGATTCTAAAATTAAAATTAACAATGTTCCGAATGGATTGTATTCATTAGTCATCTACACCAACAAAGGCATCAGCCGAACCAAAATTGCCATCAACTAACTATTAACATATTAACACATTAATCATAAAACGCCCACCTCAACCCTATTTTTAGCAATCGATCTGGTAAAGGGTACCCATCAACCATATAATAACCTTTATTCCAAAAACCTTGGTTAAGATGATCTATTTTCATCATTAATACCGCTCGTTTTAAACTAGCAGTTAAGAAGAAATCGATGATAGGATAATCGCCAAAACTTTTATCAGAAAGATAAAATTGTGAAGTAGCTGCGCTGTAGTTTAACGCTTTCGTTTTCGTATAATAACGTACATCAAACCCTGTACGAATATTCATTGCTTTTTTGAAAATATCAGACTGGAAATAAATCGATTGATACGTATGAAGTAATGGCATGCGCACAATATCACTTTCTGTACTTCCTTGCAAATAGATTTGATTTAACAAATGAAACTTACCTAATTTAAACGCTTTTCGTACTTGCAATTGTGCATATTGATACGACTTTAATTGCTGAGGAGTAATGACAGAGTCGTAGTAAACACTATTGTTTACATTGCCTGCAGAAATACTCGCTTCGAATTTTCGAGAAGTGTTTTCGTAAGTTGTTTTAAGTATATTATGCTGAACAGTTTTGAAAGAATAATTATACCATCTATAATGTGTAGAAGTTAAATCTCTTGCAAACAGATCCACATCTCTATTACTAAACTTATAAGCAACAGATAGATTTGACTGTTCATTTTTACTGTAAAATTTAAGCTTTGCTTGTATCAATGTATTATTAGCATAATCTCCTACAATTCCGTTTTCGAATTTCGCTATCAACTCTGTTCTTTTTGTCAATTGAAAATTTTGTTCTGCCAAAAATGAAACCGCTGTTAAAGATGAATTATTGTAACTTATATTATCAAGTCTGACATAAACAATGCTTGTATTTAACCTGTTCGATTTAATACTTTTTGAATAGTGTTCAATTCCTATTCTATTTTGCAGATGTTTTAAATCATAATAATCATTTGTGGTAGAGTTCGTATCTATATTTGCATAAACACCAGTATCTACAGGAGTTTCACGAAATTCATCTTTTCGATTATTATACCTTATTTCCTGAAATAATTTCCATTTCGGTTGAATGCGAATAATTTTTAAGGTATCTAATTTGATAGTATCATTCGGCCCGAAGGCATAAGTTTGTTTTAGAAAAAAATGTTTATCGTTGATTCTATTCGATGCATTATTTAAATACACTGGTTCGAATTCAGAATTAATACTTGAAGATATCTGAAAAATAGAATCGTTTCTTATTCCCCCATTTTCTTGAATCACTAAACTCGAATTTATGAAACCTGCGAATGCTTGATATTTTCTATTTCGCGAAGCATACCAAATACTAGCATCATAATTCAGATGATCAGATTCTTGACGAGCATAATCGCCAACTGAAACTAATCGGGTAAAATTAACTGCGTAATTGATTCTCGGACCAATATTCTGAGCAAAGCTAAAAGAGAACAGTTGTTCTTTTTTACGATACCAGATATAATATAAATTCGTGTAAGGGCTTAATACTCTATAGAACTTTAAATCTTCTACCTGTTTTAGGTATGGACTAAAAGAGTTTCTTCCTAAATCAAAACCCCATTGACTTGGCTCTTGAAAAACGATTGATTTTGTAGCTAATCCCAAATTACCTAAATATATCCTAGCATTATCGTACGGATTTGTATGAATAGGATTAAAATTTTGAAATCCATTAGCTGTGGTATCTAAGTTGTGAAACGTCAAGGTATCGTTGTGGGTATCTCCTAGTTTTAACCAATGCACCACATTCGAAGAATATACTTTCTTCGAAGAGTCGGCTACAAAAGCTTTTACACTGAAGGGTAAAAACAATACAAGAAATAAAAATTTAATACGATTCACGCAGCTAAATTACAGATTCGCAATTAATTCTTTGAGAATAAATGTCAACTTTGGTTCAGCTTCTTGAGCAACAGCAACTATTTCAGGAATCGAAACAGGCTTTAAAGTCTCAGGGAAACCTTCGTCAGTAATAACAGATATAGCAAATACTGGAATCGACATGTGGTTCGCCACAATAACTTCCGGTACAGTCGACATCCCAACCACATCGGCGCCAATTGTTCTCAAATATCTATATTCTGCTCGTGTTTCTAAGTTTGGACCTACCACACTTGCATACACACCAACATGTGTTTTGATATTGTTCTTATCTGCAATTTCTTTAGCCAGTTTCGACATTTTAGGGTCGTAAGGGCAACTCATATCTGGGAAACGAGGTCCGAAGAATTCGTAATTTCTACCACGTAGAGGATTTTCACCTTGCAGATTAATATGATCTTCTATAATCATCAAATCACCTTTTCTATAGTCAGGATTTACACAACCACAAGCATTCGAAATTAACAGATGCTGAATGCCTAACACTTTCATTACACGAATAGGGAATGTAATTTCTTGCATGCTATAGCCTTCGTAGTAATGGAAACGGCCCGACATGGCTACTACTTTTTTTCCACCTAATTCACCAAAAATTAATTTACCGGTATGAAATTCAACTGTAGCAATCGGAAAATCTGGAATCATAGAATAAAGCAATTCATACTTTACATCTATCTCGCTAACCAAGCCACCTAATCCTGTTCCTAATATAATACCATACTCTGGCGAATAATCGCCAATCACTCTTTTAATGTACTCCGTTGTGTTTTTTACTTGTTCTAACATAATCTTTTACTTTATTATCAAACCACTCTTTATCCTTTTCATGAATGTCCGATTCTATGGGTAGGTAATAGATTGGAACTTCATTAATATTATTTTCAAATTTTGGGTGCAATAAACGCATAGCATCTTTTTCCGTAGTAATTACTACTTTATTTTCTCCAGCAATAGAAGCATATTCCTGTTTCCACTTTTCAATATCATTTATCGTATAATTATAATGATCTGCGTACTTGAAATGTTTGCTAATTTTTAATTTATGAGACTCTAAATAATTAATTAGTAAAGTAGCATCTGCGATACCTGTAATCAATACCACTTGAGTTTTCTTATCGAAGTCGCTTAATACTTTTACTGGAAATTTCTCGTGCAATGGTTTCAGTTCAGCATATTTTAAATACGAATAAACGATTGGTTTATTATGCGGATTAGGCAGATGAGATTCTACTCTTCTACGTTCCATTGGAGAAAATATTTTAGGTGTTTTTGTGATTAGAATAACATCCGCCCTATTCAAGCCCGAAATTGGTTCTCTTAAATTTCCAAAAGGTAGCATCCAATCACTATTAAAAACTTTATTGTAGTCGAATAACAAAATTTGCAAGCCCACTTTAACTTTACGATGTTGAAAGGCATCATCGAGAATAACGGCATCATAATCATGTTCTAAAATTTCCAATGCACGCGATCTGTTTTCATCGACCACCACATTCACCTCATTAAATTTCTGTTTAAATTGAGTAGGCTCATCCCCAATTTCTTCTGGCGACGATAAGGCACTTGCTTCTATAAATCCGCTAGTTTTTCTGCCATAACCCCTACTGAGGGTACTGATATGAAAATCATTCTTCAACAGACGAATTAAGTATTCTACAGTTGGGCTCTTCCCAGTGCCACCCACATTGATATTTCCAACACTAATGGTGGGTATTTTAAATGACCTCGAATGGAATAGTTGCCAATCATACAGTTTGTTTCTCAAAACTATGATTAACCAATAGAGGAGCGCAAAGGGGAAACTGATTTTGCGAAGGAAATTCATATCACTAAGCTACAAATTAATATGTTAATAAGTTAATTGGATAATATGTTAATGGTTATATTTGCATTTCTTAACAAACAAACACTATGTCGACAGGATTTTTTGTAGTACCAACACCGGTAAACGAACCTATTTTAAGCTATGCTCCAGGCACAAAAGAGCGTGAAATGTTAAAATCAGCTTTAGCAGAAGCAAGAGCAAAAACCATAGATATCCCAATGTATATTGGTGGTAAAGAGGTTAGATCTGGCAAAACAGTGAGCATTCACCCTCCGCACGATCATCAGCATTTATTAGGGCATTATCATCAAGGGGATAAATCCCACGTTGAAGCAGCTATAAAAGCAGCATTAGAAGCAAAATCAGCATGGGCAAATATGCCATGGGAACAACGTGCTGCCATATTTTTAAAAGCCGCTGAATTAATAGCGGGTCCATACCGATATAAATTGAACGCAGCTACAATGCTTGGTCAGTCGAAAAACGCTTTTCAAGCAGAAATCGATTCAGCCTGCGAAATCATCGATTTTTTAAGATATAACGTAGCTTATATGTCGGAAATCTACGGACAACAAGTAGGTTCCGCAAAAGGCATTTGGAATAGAATTGAACAACGCCCATTAGAGGGATTCGTATTCGCATTAACCCCATTCAACTTTACTGCTATTGCAGGAAATTTACCTACTTCAGCAGCAATGATGGGTAATGTAGTGGTTTGGAAACCATCGAACACACAAATTTATTCAGCAAATGTATTGATGGAAATTTTCCGTGAAGCAGGTGTACCAGATGGGGTAATCAATTTAGTATACGTATCAGGACCAGAAGCTGGAGATGTGATTTTCTCTCACCCAGATTTCGCAGGTATTCATTTCACTGGATCAACATCGGTATTCCAAGGTATTTGGAAAACCATCGGAAACAATATTCATAAATTTAAAACTTACCCACGCATTGTAGGTGAAACTGGTGGTAAAGATTTTATTGTAGTTCACGAATCGGCAGATATTGATGTAGCAAGTGTTGCCATTTTGCGTGGTGCATTTGAATACCAAGGACAGAAATGTTCAGCAGCATCTAGAGTATATGTTTCTGCTAAATTATGGCCAGCTATTAAAGATAGAATGGTAGCAGATATGGCTACTTTTAAAATGGGTGGTACAGAAAACTTTGAAAACTTTATTAATGCAGTTATCGATGAAAAATCATTCGATAAACTAGCTTCATATATTGATGCTGCGAAAAAAGATTCTTCCGTAGAAATTATTGCCGGTGGTAATTACGATAAATCAAAAGGTTATTTTATAGAACCAACTGTACTTGTCGTTAAAGATCCTAAATACGTTACGATGTGCGAGGAATTATTCGGACCA
>CAZYBY010000170.1:0-3974 GCA_964645385.1 uncultured Sphingobacterium sp. | reverse complement strand
GATCGTCAACCATATCCACTTTGTTCATGAATACAACTAATGCTGGTACACCAACTTGGCGTGCTAACAAGATGTGCTCACGAGTTTGTGGCATTGGTCCGTCTGTTGCAGCAACTACTAAGATTGCTCCGTCCATTTGTGCAGCACCCGTAACCATGTTCTTCACATAATCGGCGTGACCTGGACAGTCAACGTGTGCGTAGTGACGGTTAGCCGTCGAATACTCTACGTGAGCTGTGTTAATTGTAATACCTCTCTCTTTTTCTTCAGGAGCTGAGTCGATCGAGTCAAATGAACGTGCTTCAGATAAACCTTTATCAGCTAATACTTTCGTAATAGCTGCAGTTAATGTGGTTTTACCGTGGTCAACGTGACCGATAGTTCCAATATTTAAGTGTGGTTTACTTCGGTCAAATTTTTCTTTAGCCATGTTTTTACTTATTTATTGATTGATTTATATTTTGTTTAATTTTAATACTTTTTAATCGAGCCAATGAGGGGAATTGAACCCCTGACCCCTTCCTTACCAAGGAAGTACTCTACCCCTGAGCTACATCGGCTTAAACCAACGCACAAGCCCAAGACTTTCGCCCCGGGTTTCCCGAAATCAAATAATACCTTGATATTACCTTATATTCGTCTGCCAGTTTTTACAAATCTTCCCTGCTAATCCTCTTCTCTATTCTTCAATCTAGCTCAATCTTTTTAACGAGCGGGAGACGATCCCGATAGCTATCGGGATCGAACCCGCGAACTAACATTTTCTTCTCTTTTCCGTTTGAGCGGGAGACGAGGTTCGAACCCGCGACCTACAGCTTGGAAGGCTGTCGCTCTACCAACTGAGCTACTCCCGCTTAATTTGCTTGCGCAAAATATTTTTTAAGTGGGGAGAGAAGGATTCGAACCTTCGAAACCGAAGTAACGGATTTACAGTCCGTCCCATTTGACCGCTCTGGAACCTCCCCAACGTTTTGAGCCTCCTATCGGAATCGAACCAATGACCTACTGATTACAAGTCAGTTGCTCTACCAGCTGAGCTAAGGAGGCTTTTTAAAACATTTTTTAAATCCCTTTAGTCAAAGAACTATTCGCTTACTTTTTCAAAGGGACTGCAAATGTACGAATTTTATAATATCGTCAAAATCTATTTTAAAATATTTTTCATTTTCTTCCTTTTCAATATTCTTTCTTTAAACCTATTTAAACGAAGTATTTTGTAACTTTTTAAAAATCACCTACCTACATTTACTTTCAACAATACCCCTGCCTAGAAAAAAAAATAAAAAAAAAGAACCACCCGAAAGTGGTTCTCTTCATTTTTGAGAAATTTTATCCTTTAATCCGCCATTTCGTCTAAATAAAACGACTCTGCATTGGCATTAGAATCCGTTTTTCGGCCTTTATATTTTTGTAATTGCTTCTGAATCGACTCAAAAGCTAAATCTGCTGCTTCTTCAAATGATTTACAGTTCTCCTTAGCAAAAAATACTGTTCCCGGAATCATTACTTTAACCTCGAAAACCTTGTTTTTCATATCTTCCGACGATTTATCTAACTTTAATATTACCTCGCCGTCGATAATCCTATCAAAAAATGTATCTGTTTTATCCGCTTTCTTTTGAATAAAATCTAATAATTTTTGATCTGCTGTAAAATGTACCGATTGAACTCTGATTTTCATATTGTTCCCCTTTCTTAACTTTTTGGATGTGCTTGTTTATATATATTCTTTAATTTCTCTATCGAATTGTGTGTGTAAACTTGTGTAGCTGCTAAACTGGAATGACCAAGTATCTCTTTTATCGCATTTAAATCTGCTCCGTTGTTCAACATATGTGTCGCAAAGGTATGTCTTAAGATATGTGGACTACGTTTTTGAATCGTAGTGACTTTTGATAATTCTGATTTAACTAATCTATACACATATTTAATGTATAATTCTTCTCCCTTTTCATTACAAAAATAATGTTCACTATCTCCAATACTATGACTTTTCTCATCTAAATATAAATTCATTATCGCTAATAAATGTTCAGAAATAGGAATTATTCTTTCTTTGTTTCTCTTACCCAACACTTTAATTTGTTGGCTGCCTAAATTCACATCGATCGACTTCAAATTCACAAGTTCAGAAACCCTTATTCCTGTTGCATAGAACAATTCAATTATCAATCGATTTCTAATTCCTTCGAAAGTATTTTCGAAATCAATTTTGTCCAATAAGTTCTCCATGCCTTTCTCTTCTACGAATTGAGGCAAGCGTTTTGGCACTTTTGGGCTTATAATTTTAAGCATTGGAGATTGAGCAATTTCTCCTTCTCGTTGCAAGAATTTATAGTAAGTTTTTAATGATGATATTTTGCGATTTACACTTTTGCTTTTCATCCCTTCGTCCATTAATTGAACGATCCAAGAACGAATAAAAGTATGCGGAACCTGTGCTAAATCTTCTATCTCGAATTGAGCTTGAATGTACTCGCTAAAAGATATTAAGTCTGATTTATACGCAGTAATAGTATGCGCAGAATAGCGCTTTTCGAATTGGAGGTACTGAAAAAAAGACTCGTTTAACATCAAAAAAAAAGTTGTACCTGATTATATCATCAAGGTACAACTTCTTATATGTAAAACAAAATTAAATTTCAGTATTTAAAGTTTGTTTGTAAACTGCTCTTTTAACTGTCGTACGACGAGTAACAGATTTTTTCTCATATGCTTGGCGGCTACGTAGCTCGCGAAGAACTCCAGTTTTTTCAAATTTCTTCTTGAAACGTTTTAACGCTTTATCAATTGATTCGTTTTCTTTAATATTGATAATGATCATATGTTATACCTCTTTTCTCCATCGAAGGATGGGCTGCAAAGGTAAAACAAATATGGAAATAAGCAAATTAAAAGTTCAGAATTAACACATTAACCCCATAACCCTATTAACAAATTAACCAATTAACAAATTAACATATTATCTCAAAACGTCTCTAGCAATTACTAATTTCTGGATTTCTGAGGTTCCTTCGCCAATAGTACACAATTTAGAATCTCTGTAGAACTTTTCTACCGGGAAATCTTTTGTGTAACCATATCCACCGAAAATTTGAATAGCTTCTGTAGATGCCCAAACGCTAGTTTCAGAGGCATAATACTTTGCCATTGCCGATTCTTTCGTCATTCTAACTCCTCTATTTTTCATATCAGCGGCTTGTAAAATCAATAATTCTGAAGCTTCGATTTTAGTTGCCATGTCTGCTAATTTAAAGGCAATAGCTTGAAAATTTGAGATTGGTTGTCCGAATTGATGTCTCTCTTTTGAATAGGCTAAGGCAGCTTCGTATGCACCTTTTGCTATTCCTAATGATAAAGCAGCAATGGAAATTCTTCCTCCATCTAAGATTTGCATGGCCTGACGAAAACCTTGACCTACCTCACCAAGCATATTTTCTTTAGGAACTCTGCAATTATCAAAAATCATTTCTGTAGTTTCTGATGCACGCATTCCCAATTTATTTTCTTTTTTACCAGCCGAGAATCCTGGAGTTCCTCTTTCAACAACAATTGCTGAAATACCATTCGAATCTCCAACTTCACCAGTTCTTACCATTACTACTGCAACATCTCCTGATTTACCATGAGTAATCCAGTTCTTCGCACCATTAATAACATAATGATCTCCATCTAAAACAGCAGTAGTAGTCATGCGCATTGCATCAGACCCAGTATTTGCTTCCGTTAAGCCCCATGCTCCAATCCATTCACCTGTCGATAGTTTCGTTAACCATTTGCGTTTTTGCTCTTCATTTCCAAAGTACATAATATGACCAGTACATAATGAATTATGCGCTGCCATTGATAAACCAACTGATCCGCAAACTTTTGCAATTTCTACAATCGCTGCTACGTATTCGAAGTATCCTAATCCTGCACCCCCATATTCTTCAGGAACTAATACGCCTAATAGACCTAGTTCTCCCATTTTC
>CAZYBY010000169.1:0-1947 GCA_964645385.1 uncultured Sphingobacterium sp. | reverse complement strand
GTTTATTCTTTGTAGAACAACTATATCGCGCATTCTCTATATTAAAAGGCGAGCCTTACCACCATCAATAATATCACCTATATTATTTCAGTTTATACCTCAATTTATTGTAAATAGCATACGATAACGTATTTTTATACTTTATGCTTCATCGCTATTCCAATATCTTTTACCATACCATAGGAATACTCTTATTCCTATCTATTCCTATTTTATTTTCACCTGATTTTTCATCGGATTTAAAATTCTTAAGTATCGGTGGATTTCAAGAAGATTTCGTATTTCATTGCCTGCTACTAATCGCATTTTACATAAATTATATTTTCATCGTTCCGAAATATTATTTCGGGAAAAAATATTTTCTGTTCTTCATTTTATTATTCATACTATTTCTATTCTCATTTTTCATTCCTAAATTAATTATTGGTCATAATCATGAACATAAAATTGGTTTTGAGAAACACAATAAAGAACATTTGGATGGATCAATGGATGATAGGCCTAAGTTTGATGATATAGAAAGACCAATGGATTTTGAACATCATGAAAGTGAAGATCATGATATGAGAGAATTTGGCAGAAAAAGAAACTTTGGAATATTCCAAGAGTTAAAAAGAGTATTTCAATTTATTCTTATCATTTTAGTCGGAATAGTTTTACAAGTAAATCGTAGATTAAAAAAAGTAGAGAGTGATAAAATTAGTACGGAGTTAGCTTATTTAAAATCTCAAATTAATCCTCATTTTTTATTTAATACACTGAATAGCATTTATTCATTAGCAATCATTGGATCTAATAATACTGCCAATGCTGTAGTGAAATTGTCGAATATGATGCGTTATGTATTAAATGATGCAAGCAAAGATTGGGTAAGCTTAGATGAAGAGATAAATTACATTAGCAATTATATAGAATTACAAAAGATTCGATTTGAAGATGCTGTAACAATAGAATATTCTGTAGATGGAGATACAGATGGCAAAATAGTTGCACCATTACTTTTAATTCCTTTTATAGAAAATGCATTTAAGTATGGTGTTAATGCAGAGCAAAATTCATCCATCAAAATTAATATTGATGTAAAAAAAACGATGATGCATGTAAATATTTGGAACAAAAAAGTGGAGTACACAGAAAGTTCACACGATTCACATGGCATTGGTATAGAAAACACCAAAAGTAGGTTAAGATTACTTTATCCAAATAATCATATTCTTTCTATACAAGATTCATATGATACCTATAATGTTTCACTTATTCTACATTTTATATGATTAATGCAATTGTTGTAGATGATGAAAATCCAGCTTTAAAAATCGTAGAGAAATTTTGTGCGGATTCTGGAAAAATTAATTTGTTAAAAAAATTCAACAAGCCTTCAGAAGCTATTGAGTTTTTGAAAAATAATAATGTTGATTTATTGTTTCTTGATGTGAACATGCCTTCAATTACTGGCATTGAATTATATAAAGAACTTAGCAACCCTCCACAAGTAATATTTACTACTGCATACGCAGAATATGCAATTGATGGGTTCAATTTAAATGCAGTCGATTATTTATTAAAACCATTTACCTACGAGCGTTTTTTAACTGCAGTTTCGAAGGCTGAAACAATTTTAAAATCAACAACTAAAATTTCTGAGAATACGCATCTAAGTATACGAGCTGATTATGCTTTACATAAAATTCCTTTTGAAAATATTTTATATTTCGAAGGATATGATGATTATGTGAAAATTCATATTCAGAATGAAAAAACTATTGTAGCTAGAGTAACGATGAAAAGTATTTTAGAAAAACTTGATGAAGCAAAATTCATCAGAGTTCATCGATCGTACATTATAGCTATTGATAAGATAAAAGCAATTAAAAGTAAAAGCTTAATTATTGCTGATGCTGAGATACCCGTAAGTAATAGCTATGAGGAAGCTTTGAAAGGGAAGGT